>NZ_JBHYIK010000003.1:158423-164822 GCF_042739735.1 Amycolatopsis sp. NPDC059027
TGGCTGGGCCTCTTTGTGGTCTTGGGTCGAGGCGCGTTTTTTTGGGGGTTGGGGCCCCGGGGGGGGGGCCCGCTCGCGGGGTGCCCCCGCCCCCCCCCCTCGACAGGTACATCAAGAACGTCGTCCACCGTCCGTGAACCCGAGGTGGGCGCTGCCTCGCGAGGAACAGCGAAGCGGCTGCTCGTTGGCCAGCCTGACCAAGATGGGCTCTGCGCGGCGGATGGGCCGATGCCGGTTGGTGCTCCTGTCCTCCGGTCGGACAACGCGACCGGTCGGGCACCGAGGGTGAACCTGGCAGGCCGCCGATTCACGTTTCGTCCTCGATGTCTCGGACTGTACACCTCATCGTGTCCCGATGGTTGGTTTGCACGAGCCCTATCGGGGTGAGACCCTGGAGGCAGACCACGGAGCTTCCGTGGCGTCCGGAGGCCCAGCGCCTTTCTCCGCCGGGACCTCCGGCGGTTGGGAATCCTTGCTGGACAAGGCCTTTCGTACGTACCCAAAGCGGTGCATGATCTTGACGACGACCCCAGCACTCGACCCGGGGGCGCCGTCGCCCGGCACCGGGTCCGATTTCGCCGAACTTTCCCGGCTGGTGAAGCACGCCGGTCTGCTGGGACGCAGAAGGCGTTACTATACTTGGAAAATCGGCCTCAACCTGCTCGCCTTCGCTGGCGGATGGGTGGCCTTCGCGTTCCTCGGGAACTCATGGTGGCAGCTGTTCCTCGCCGCGTTCTTCGCCATGATGTTCACCCAGCTGTCGTTCATCGGCCACGACGCCGGGCACAAGCAGATCTTCCGCGGCCGCCGCGCCAACGACGCGACCGGCATGGTCCACGGCAGCCTCGTCGGGCTCAGCTACGGCTGGTGGATCGGCACGCACAACCGGCACCACGCCAATCCCAACCACGAGGACGAGGACCCGGACGTCAACATCGCCGCGCTGGCGTTCACCAGGGCGCAGGGCGGCGAGCGACGCGGTTTCCTGCGCTGGGTGGCGAAATACCAGGCCATCCTGTTCTTCCCGCTGCTGTTGCTCGAAGGCCTCAACCTGCACGTGTCGAGCGTCGTCGCGGTGTGGCGGCGGGACGTCAAGCGGCACAAGCTCGAAGCGGCGCTCCTGCTCGGCCACCTGGCCGCATATCTGACCGCGGTGTTCGTCGTGTTGTCCCCGGGAACCGGCTTCGTGTTCATCGCGGTGCACCAATGCCTTTGGGGCCTGTACATGGGTTGTTCGTTCGCGCCCAACCACAAGGGCATGCCGACACTGTCCGCCGGGCACCGGCTCGACTTCCTGCGCAAGCAGGTGCTCACCTCGCGCGACATCCGAGGCGGTCCGGTGGTCGACTTCGCACTGGGTGGGCTGAACTACCAGATCGAACACCATCTCTTCCCCAGCATGGCCCGGCCGAACCTGCGGCACGCGCAGGTGATCGTGCGAGAGTTCTGCGCGCGGCACGGGATCGAGTACGCCCAGTGCGGCTGGTTGCGTTCCTACGGTTTCGTCCTGCGGCATCTGCATTCCGTCGGCGCACCACTGCGTACGCCCACCCACGTCAGATCGTGAAGGAGCACACCACCCCCTGATGTCGCGAATGCTCCATTGGAGACAGTGAACGTCCTCAATGGAGCATTCGCGACATCGAGCCCGCTCTCAGACCATCACGCCACGCGCTCGGCGTCGGCGGGCAGCGTCATCGACAGGTCGAAGGACGGGAACACGGCGGGGACGAAGTTGACGACCTCGGCAACCTTGCCGTCCATAATGGACAGCACGTCCAACGCGAAGGCGTGGAACTCCCGGTCTTCCGACGGCCACCGGATGTAGCTCGCGACGGCGGGCTGTCCGTTCGCCGAAGTAAGGCGCATGGCGAAGTCGAGCGCGTTGGCGCCCCGCAGCGCGGGTGCCCACCCCTCCAGCACCTCGGCGAGTCCGCCGTACCAGGTCGGGTCCGGCCCCATCCAACCGCCGGCGCCCGCCTGGTGGCTGCACCGGACGTCCTCACGCAGCAACTCGGCGAGCGCGTCCTCGTCACACTCCACCACCGCCGTCATGTAGCGCCGCACGAGGGCGCGCTCGTCGGCACTAGCGGCAGGGCGCCACTCCGCGCGGCACGCGGGCAGGTGTTCCTTCAGCTCGGCGCGGCCACGCTGCAGTGCGGAGTTGACCGACGCGGGCGTCGTCTCCAGCAGCGACGCGGCCTCCTTGGCCGACCAGCCGAGCACGTCACGCAGGATCAGCACCGCACGTGTCCGCACGGGCAGGTGCTGGATGGCGGCGAGGAACGCCAGCTCGATCGTCTCGCGCGCGACCGCGACCGCGTCCGGTTCCCCGTCCTTGTCGGCCACCGATTCCAGCAGGTGGTCCGGGTAGGGCTGCAACCACGGGACGGCGACGGCAGGCCGCGGCGCGAGGTCGGAATCCTCGGTGACGGGCAGGTCGAGCGTCGGCAGCTTGCGCGTGGTCGCGTCGAGGAAATCGAGGCACGCGTTGGTGGCGATCCGGTACAGCCAGGCCCGGAAACTCGCCTTGGCCTGGTACGTCTCGCGCTTGCGCCACGCCCGCAGGAACGTCTCCTGCACCTGGTCCTCGGCCTCGTCGTACGAACCCAGCATCCGGTAGCAGTGCACCCGCAGCTCCCGCCGGTGCCGCTCGACCAAGCTGCTGAACGCCGCTTCGTCCCCGGCCTTCGCCGCCGCCACGACGGCACTGTCCTCAGTCATGGAGATCCCTCCGCCCAGCTGTGTGTTCACCATGCCCGGTGTGACGGTGAACGGCAGGAAAACTCAGCACCGCGCAGGTCAGCGGGGGTGTGGCGGAAGTTACTCGCACGTTAAGGACGCGTCAGCGACTGGCTTCGGAGTGTCAGGAGGGTGTCGACGGCGGCGGCATCGCGGTGGATCACGGCGTTGGCTGAGCACGTGTCCGATACGACCCACGCACGGAGGTAACCGTGACGCTCAGCGAGCTCCTGCCCAGCCTCGGCTGTGAGGCCGCCGACCACCTCGAACCGGGTCTTTGGCCGCGGAGCACCTGTCTCGGTGAGAACGGCGAGCTGCTCTTCGCCGGTGCACCGGTGAGCCACCTCGCCGCCAAGTTCGGTACCCCGGCGTTCCTGATCGACGAGGCCCAGATCCGCGCCACCGCGCGGGCCTACCGCCGTGCGCTGCCCGAGGCCGAGGTCGCCTACGCGAGCAAGGCGCTGTGCATCCGCTCGGTGCTGCGCTGGGTCGCCGAGGAGGGCCTCTCCCTCGACACCTGCTCGGCCGGTGAAATCGCCGCGGCCCGGTCGATCGGCTTCCCCGCCGAGCGCATCCTGTTGCACGGCAACGCGAAGACCCCGGAAGACCTCAAGGCCGCGCTGGCCTACGGCGTCCGTCGCATCGTCGTCGACTCGCTCGACGAGATCGAGGCGCTCGGCGCGCTCGCCCACGGTGCCCAGCAGGTCATGATCCGCGTGACACCCGGCGTTTCGGGTGACACCCACGCGAAGATCACCACCGGCACCGAGGGCCAGAAGTTCGGTTTCTCGCTGCGCGAAGACGTTCACGACAACGTCGACCGCGCGGTCGCGGCGGTGCTGGCCCAGCCCGGTCTGCGGCTCGTCGGCCTGCACTGCCACATCGGCTCGCAAGTGTCCCGTGTGGACAGGTACGAGGAAGCCGCGCGGAAGATGGTCGACGTGCTGGTGCGCATCCGCGACAGCCACGGCGTCACGCTGCGGGAACTGGACCTCGGCGGCGGCCACGCCGTCCCGTATCTCACCGGTGACCCCGACTTCGATCTCCAGGGCTATGCCCGGCGGCTGCGGATCGCGCTCGGCTACGAATGCTCGCGGCACGACTTTCCCTTGCCCCGCTTGACGATCGAGCCCGGACGCGCGATCGTCGGCCCGGCCGGGATCACGGTGTACCGGGTGTGCGCGGTCAAGCGCGGCAGCCGGACGTTCGTCGCCGTCGACGGCGGCATGAGCGACAACGCGCGCCCTGCCTTGTACGGCGCCAAATACACCGCGCGGCTCGTCGGCAGGCACACCCGCGCCGCGCGGCAGCCGGTGACCGTCGTGGGGCGGCACTGCGAATCGGGCGACATCCTCGCCGACGACGTCTGCCTGCCCGCCGATGTCCGGCCGGGCGACCTGCTTGCCGTGCCGTGCACCGGTGCGTACCACCACTCGCTGGCGTCGAACTACAACCTCATCGGCCGCCCGCCCGTCGTCGGCGTCCGCGACGGTATGGCCACGCTGCTCGTCCGCCGGGAAACCGAGGAGGATCTGCTGCGCCGCGACGTCGGCTGAGCCTTACCGCAGCACCGTTTCGATCCGGGCGGCCAGGTCCAGCACCGCGCCCGCGCTGAGCGTCCATCCCGTCGAACGCGCCCGGTGCAGGGTACGCACGAGCAGGACCGCCCCCTGGGTGAGCGGTTCGAGGGCCAGCAGCCGCTCGACTTTCCAGCTGTGGCTGGGATCGGGCCCGGCGACGGTGGGCGTCAACGCGGCGGCCGCTTGCAGCAACGTGGGATCCGCGTTCAGCATGCCCGCGGTCACGACGTCACCTTCGAACGACGAGCCACCCAGCGCGACCCGGGCGGGCAGCGGGACGTCCAGCGGAACGGCGTACAGCAGCGTGCCCAGCCCCATGCTGCGGCGGATCACCGAACCGCCGCTCATGATCGCGGCACGGAGCTCGAACGGCCGGGGTGCCGGGGCGTCGACGTACACGAAACAGTGCGTCGGCGCCGGCATCCCGCTGAACCGTTCGCGCGGCGGCAACAGGCTCCCGGCGGGAACTCCGATGCTGTCGGCCGGAAGTGTCATGGCGGACGGCGGTCCGGCGAGGCCGAGTTCGCTTCCGAGCACACGGGCGATGTCGGCGGTCACGTTCGCCGGATCGCCACGCCTGCCGGTCCAAACGGCTGCGGGCATGGTGATCCTCAGGCGATTCCGGCGGCTTCGTGCTGCACACGCGCCGCTTCGTCCGGCTGCCCTGCGGCGGCCAGCAGTTCACCGAGCCGCCGCAACGCGGCCTGCAGTTCGGCCTGGAACCGTCCCGGCCGCACCCGGGTGAGCTCACGCCACTGGTCCGCCGCGGACCTGGCGTGCGTCAGCGCCTCCTCCGCGCGGCCCTGGGTAGCCAGCTGATCGCGGCTCTGGTCATGCCACTGGGCCTGACGCAGCAACGTCTGCGAGCGATCTTCGACCGGCGCCGACGCGGCCGCCTCAGCCCTCGCGACCTTCCGCTTGCGGACCGCGACACTGAGCGCGCTCACCCCGGCGAGCAGCGCGCCCACGACCACCGCGGACACCAGCGCGTGCGGCAGATCGCTGCTCGCGCCATAGGGGACGGCCAGGTGCGTGACTGTGGAAGTAATCATGCCGGGGACGCTAATCACGGCAGATGAGTTTTCGATGACGCGCCGATGATCGCCTGGGCCCTTGCCCGGCGTGACACCGGAGAAAGCTCTGTCTCCCTCGCCGACGGCGCCAGGCGCGCCGTCGGCCCGGTTCATGGACCCTCCTGGTCGCGGGTGTGAAGCGGCCCCGGACCGTAACGGGCGGCCGGACTACAGCGAAAGATGTCCGACGAGGGTACGCAGAACGCACACCGCGACACGCGCGCGGATAACGTGACGATAAGGTCTCCCGCTTTGTCGGTGCGACTGGATACGCTGCGCGCTTAAGAAAACACATGCCGAAACAAAGGGAGGGACGGCATGGGTGAAGAAGTACGCACGCGGAACGACGATCAGCGCGCCCAGCGAGGACTGGACAGCACCGACCGGACGTTGATCTCGCTGCTCCAGCACGACGGACGCGCCTCGTTCACCGCGCTCGCCAAGGCGGTGGGCCTGTCTGAGGGCGCGGTACGCCAGCGGGTGCAGCGGTTGCTGCGCGAGGACATGATGCAGATCGTCGCCATCACCTCGCCCGCCAACGTCGATCTCGATCGGCAGGCGATGGTCGGGATCACCGTCAGCGGCGATCCCCGCGACGTCGCGGACAGGCTTTCCTCGCTGCCCCACGTGCACTCCGTCGTGCTGTGCGCGGGCAGCTTCGACCTGCTGGCCGAGCTGACCTGCCGGGACGACGAACACCTGCTGCAGGTGCTCGGTGCGGACATCCGCTCGATCCCGGAAGTGACCGGTACCGAACTGTTCGTGTACCTCAAGCGCGCCAAGCAGGATTACACCTGGGGCCACCTGACGAACTAGCCCGTGTCGTCCCATCCAGGTACACGAACCGGCTCCCCAGGTACGCGTGTCGTCCGGCTGAGTACGCGAGCCGACCGTCCGGATCCGGAACCGGGGGGGGGGGGGGGGCCCCGGGGGGGCCGGGGGCGGCCGCGCGGCAAATGCGGGTGGGGTTTATAAACAAGAGGAAGCCGCAGAGACACCCGGTA
>NZ_JBHYIK010000003.1:164832-187539 GCF_042739735.1 Amycolatopsis sp. NPDC059027
CTCTCCCCGCGCCGCCCCTCTGTGGGGGGTGGGCGGGGGCTGTCGCCCGCCGCGCGCCGGGGCGGGGTGGGGGGGGGGGGGGGGGGCCCCCCCGGCCCCCCCCGGTTCCGATCATCGGAACAGTGCCTCGGTCACAGAAACCGCCGATGCCCCGCGGCCACCGGTTTCTTCTGCCGTGCCAAGCCGTTCAGCACGTCCGGCAGAGCACCGGTGTGCAGCACACCGAGCCGCTGCGTCGCCCGGGTGAGCGCGACGTAGAGTTCGGCCGCGCCGCGCGGCCCCTCCGCGAGAATGCGGTCCGGTTCGACGACGAGGACGGCGTCGAACTCCAGCCCCTTGACCGCCGAAGGCGCCCGCACGCCGGAAATGTCCGGTGGCCCGATCACCGCGAACGTGCCTTCTCCCGGTGTTTCCGCACGCACGAACTCCTCGACCGCGGCGGCGAGGCCGTCCGCGCCGACCTGCCGCGCCCATGGCCGCACCCCGGCCGCCCGCACCGAATCCGGCGGCCGCACGCCGGGCGCGAACTCGGCGAGCAGGGCCGCCGCCACGGCCATGATCTCCGACGGCGTGCGGTAGTTCACCGTCAGCGCGCGGTAGACCCACCGATCCGCGACGTAGCGGGAAAGCATCGCGCCCCACGACGTCGCGCCCGCCGCCGACCGGCGCTGCGCCAGGTCGCCGACGATCGTGAACGACCGGCTCGGGCAGCGCCGCATCAGCACCCGCCAGTCCATTTCGGACAGTTCCTGCGCCTCGTCGACGACGACGTGCCCGTAGGTCCACTCCCGGTCCTCGACGGCGCGTTCGGCGAGATCGCGGGTGTCCCGTTCGATCTGCCGCTCAGCCAGTTCCGCCGCGTCGGTGAGGTCGGTGATGATGAGCCCGACCTCGTCGTCGATGATCTCGTCTCGCTCCATCGCCACCGCGTCCAGCACGCCCTGCGCGTACTCCTCCGCGTCCCGCCGCTCCTGCGCGGCGACGGCTTCGGCCACGGAACGATCCTCGCCGAGGAGCTCGATCGCCTCGTCGAGCAGGGGAACGTCGGACACCGTCCACGCCGCTCCTCGCGCGCGGAACAGCGCCGGGTCGCCCCCTGCCGCCGCGATCCGTTCGGCCGAACCGAAGAGATCCGCCAGCAGCCGCCGCGGCGTCAGCACCGGCCACAGCCGGTCGAGCTCGGCCATCAGCCGATCGTGTGCCTCGAGTTCGAGCCGGGTGTGGGCGAGCAGGTCCTCCCGCACCGCGGTGAGTCCCCCCGTCCCCTGCGCGTCCCGGTCCAGTTCGCGCAGCATTTCGGCGGGGATCGACGCGAGGAGCGCCGGATCGTCGGAGCCGAGCCAGCCCGCGCCGATCCGGTCCACGGCCCGTTCGGCCAGGTCCCGGAGTACCCACTCGCGGAACACCGCCCTGGCCTCGTTGTGCCGCAGCCCGCTCGCGCGTGCCTTCTCCCGAGCCGCCTCGGCGACCCCGGCGTCGAACTCGATCGTGATGTCGCTGAGTCCGATTTCGAGCGGCTCGGCGGGCAATCCCTGCCGAGCCGCCACCGCGGCGGCGAGGACGTCGAGCATCTCCAGCGATCCCTTGATCCGCTGCACCTCCGGATCGCGTTCCTCGGCGACGACCCGCAGGCCCGGCAGGAGATCACCGGGCGTCGCGAAGACGACGTCCGTCTCGCCGAGCGACGGCAGCACCCTGCCGATGTAGTCGAGGAACCCCGTACTCGGCCCCACGACAAGGACGCCGCGCCGGGACAGCCGCTCGCGCTTGGCGTACAACAGATACGCGACGCGGTGCAGCGCGACGGCCGTCTTCCCGGTGCCCGGCCCGCCTTCGATCACCGTCACCCCCGCGTGCTCCAGCCGGATGATCTCGTCCTGCTCGGCCTGGATCGTCGCGACGATGTCCCGCATTCCCTCGCCGCGCGGCGCGGTGACCGCCGCCATCAGTGCCGCGTCACCCCGCCCGGTGCCCTCGCCGGCGGCCCCGAGCATCTCCTCGGTGAAATCGAGGATTTTCCTGCCCCGCGTGCGGAACTGCCGTCGCGACGCCATTCCATCCGGCGACACCGGCGTCGCGCAGTAGAATGCTTTCGCGGCGGGCGCACGCCAATCCATGAGCAGTGGTTCGTAGTCGTTTTCCTCGTCGAACAGCCCGATCCGCCCGATGTAGCTCCGTTCGCCCGAAAGGGCGTCCAAGCGGCCGAAGCACAACCCGTTGTCGGCGATGTTCAGCCGGCCGAGCTCGCGCGCGTGGACCGCGGTGAAGCCGTCCCGTTCGGCAAGGGAGGAAGCACCTTGGGCCTTGACCGCGTCGCCGAACATGGCAGCCGCCCGCGCCCGCTCGGCGTCGAGCCGTCCGTAGAGGAAATCGACGTGGGCTCGCTCGGCCCGCAATTCCTCGTCATACCCCTGATTTGACAAGTTCCCCTCACAACCGCTATAGTAAGCCTATCGGTCGGCGAAGTGCGAAGATTCCTTTCATGAGGTGAGCACACGCCGACTTTTCATTGTCCACACCTTGTCAAGTACCAGGCATAAAGAGGGCGCCCCGGCCACCCGGAGCGCCTTCTTTTTTCGTGCTCAGTCCAGCAGGAATTCCCGCACCCGCAGCGGCCGGTCCACCACCCGGACCTCGCCGAGCAGGCCGTAGAAGCTCTGCCCCACCACCCCGTCATAGGCGGAGGCGCCGACGAGCCAGCTGCCACCCGGGTTCGCGATACCGATCGCGGGCGTCTCGGGGTTACGCAGCACCGCGCAGCCGTCGACGTACACCGTCGTCCGGCGGCCGTCGTTGACCACGGCGACATGCCACCACTTCGCGAGCGGCAGCTCGTGCCCCCAGTTCGTCGAGATCGCGTTCTGGTTCAGCGGGAAGGCCGCCCACTGGAACGCCGCACCGTCCGAAAGGGACAGTGTGGCCGCCGGCTCCTTCGGGTCGTCACCGGTCTTCCCCGCCTGCCCGCCCGAACCCACTCGGCCGAAGAGCCCGCTCCACGCGTGATCGCCGTTCCGGAAGTCCTCGGGCAGCCAGACGAACGCCTCGATGGTGTAACCACGCTGGAAGGTCGCGGTGTTCATCGGCGCGGTGCCGACCGTGCGCAGGTAGGCGCCACGCCCCGGCTTCCGCCCGCCGTCGAAGCGCAGGCTCGCCCGTGACGGCTGCCGCGGCGAGAACCGGGCAGAGTACGTCAACACGCTTGCGCCACTGCCCGGCACCGTCGCCCTGACCAGGTCGTTGCCCTGCCCCGACAGGTCACGCACCGGCGTGCCCTCGGGCACCGGCTGTCCGTCCCCGCCACCCTCGAACCGCCAGTACGCGACGGTGCCCGGCACGAGTTCCTGACGCGGCGGGCGGGCCGGCGGCACCGGGACCGGGGCGAACCCGGCGAAGCGCTCGACGAAGTCGATCTCCATGCTGAAGTAGTCGACCGCCCCGGTGCGCTCGACCTCCAGGCGCTCCAGCTCGGTGAGCCGGTCGGCCCGGTCCGCCAGCCAAGGCGAGAACGTGCGGACGTCGATCACGCCACGCGCCAGGTCGAACTGGTACAGCCGGATCATCGCGCTGCCGCCGTAGTAGCGGTCCTGGTAGTTGGTGAGGTGCAGATGCACGTCGTGCCCGGCGGCGTTCTTCTTGACCGTGCGTCCCGGCGGCCAGTAGTGACCGTTGAGGCTGAGGAAGATCTGATCGTTGCCGGAGATCAGCTCGTCCCACACCCGCTGCCCGAACTCCGACAGGTGCGCGGCGCCGCTCCCGTCGGAGTCCACCAGCTCGTGGATCGTCAGGATCGCCGGAGCGTGCGGATGCTGCTTCAGCACGTCTCGCGCCCAGGCCAGCCCACCGGCCGACGGCCGCCAGTCCAACGCGAGCAACAGCCACTCCCGTCCAGCGGCGCGGAACACGTGGTAGCTGTTGTAACCGTCCTTTGTGGACCCGCGATACGCCGGTGACCGGCGGAACCGCTGCGGCCCGAACGCGTCGAGGTACGGCGTGCGACCGCGCTGATCGTCGGTCGAGGAATTCACGTCATGGTTGCCCGCCAACGTGCTGTACGGGAACCGGCGGCGGTCGAGGATCTCGAAGGCCCGGCTGATCTTCGCGAACTCATCCGGCTGTCCGTGCTCGGTGAGGTCCCCGAGATGCGCAAGGAAGACAACGTTGTCATCCGTGTCGAGCACCCAGCGGAGCGCCGCCTCGACCGGTGCGGCGTCGCCACGGTCGGTGTCGAACAGGTACTGCGTGTCGGGCATGACGGCCACCGTGAAGCGGAGGCTCTCCACGTCGCGGCGGCCGGATCGCGGAGCGGCGTCGGCGGCCGGGGCGCCGAGAACGCTGGGCAGTGAGGAAACGGCGGCGCCCGCGCCGAGCACCCCGGCGCCGCGCAGGAAGGTCCGGCGGGAGGAATCTGTCACCAGCGGAAAGGTACGGACCACGCGCGGTCGAGCGCCGTCCATCCCGGCAACGGGGGCCGAACTCCGGATGAACAGCGGTACGGTCGACGGGTGGGGGATGAACCGGATACCGCCGGGACGCTCCGGCCGCGGCGACGGAAACTCCGCTGGTGGGCGCTCGCCGGTGGCGTCGTCGCCGTGGTCGCGACCGTCTGGTGGGCAATCGACGAACTGCCGGTGGACGACGCGGTGGCGCGCGAAACGTTGCCGATCATCGACACCCACCTGAGACAGGGCTGGCAAGGCATGGTCGCTCACGATGCGGCCGCCCCCGGCACGCACTGGGTCTGCACCGAACGGGTCATCGAAACGCGGCAGGAGGGCGACCGGCTGCGCATCGGACTGGTGGCCTCCTGCGACAAGCTCAGCAGAATCGGCGACGAACTGGTGATCGGCTCCGGATATCGGAGACAGCCCATGGTCTACGTACTCGATCGTTCGAACGGCGCCTTACACATCTCGAATATCGAACTCGCCCAGGACGGCGCCGGGCTGCAGCGCTCGGTCGAGCGGATGTTCACCTGGCTGGGCGCGCGCAAGGTTCTCGCGGGCTGGGAACCGGAAGATCCGGCATCGGTCGCTCCCGCGGCGTTCGGGCTACCGCCGGACACCGCCGTCCGGAACCAGTGGTACGAATCCCGGTAAAGACCGTACATTCTTCAGAAATGCGTCATCCGATCGAGTGATGACCATGGTGTGGCCCCGCGGCTGATGGCTAAAGAGAGGGCATGCGAATCCTCCCTGTTGCCCTTTCCGCCGTGTTGCTGACCGCCGCGGCAGGCGTCGCCGGCGCCTCCGACGCCGTCCCGGCGAAAGGTGGCCATGGCCATCACTTCCGGGCACACGGCACCTTCGCCCCCTACACCCCCGGCGCGACCGCCGTGACCTACCAGCCCGACCTCGTCCCCGTCGGCGCGAAAGCCACCGTTTACGGATTCACCAAGTCGAGGACGAAGACCGCGCTGGTCGTCAAGGGCCTGGTGCCCAACCGGGAGTACGGCTCCCACGCGCACGCCAAGCCCTGCGGCGCGGCACCCGCCGACTCCGGGCCGCACCACCAGCACGTCCCGGACCCGGTGCAGCCCTCGGTCGACCCGGAGTACGCCAACCCGGAGAACGAGATCTGGCTCGACTTCACCACCGACGAGGACGGCATCGCCTACGTCATGTCCACAGTGGACTGGGGATTCACGGGTGACAAACGCGCCCACTCGGTCATCATCCACGAAACCCACACCCACACCGAACCCGGGAAGGCCGGTACCGCCGGTGCGCGGCTGGCGTGCCTGAACGTCGACTTCTAGAACCTCCGCCTAGAACCCCCAAGACCGTTCGGGCACGATCCGGATCCGCACCGAATACGACGCGTCGAACGCGGCGGCGTTCTCGAAGCCGATCCTGGCGTAGGTCGACTCGTACTTGTCGAGGTAGCCGGGCGCCTCGGACGCCTTGGCCTCGTCCACCTCGGCCCGGCCGTTGACGACGAGGATGCCGCCGCCACCGCTGTCACTGTTGAGGTGGAAGCTCACCTCCGGGTTGGCCGCGATGTGCCGCAGCTTCGCCGTGTCCGGCTGGCTGAACACCAGGATGTCGTCGCCGTCGAGGACGAACCACACCGGGCGTGGTGCGGGCCGCCCCTTCGGCGTCACCGTGGTCAGCCAGCCGATCGGCTCGGCCGCGCGCTCGGCCAGCCGTGGGTCGGGTTGGTAGGTCATGCCGTTACCCCCTGGTCTCGGTGTCTTCCAGAGCCAACCACACACCACCGACAGTTTCTTCCCGATGACAGAGTCTTCCGGCAGCAGAGTCTTCCCGGCAGCAGAGTCTCGGTCACGACTCCCGGACGACGCGGGCGTACCGCACCCCGGCGACCAGCAACGCCAGGCCCGCGCCGAGGAACGCCGCCACCCTGGCCATCCCGTCCAGTGCCGCGAGGTCGAACAGCACCAGCTTCAGCACCGCGGCGCCGACCAGCACCAGCCCGATCACCCGCAACGCGACGACGTTGATCCCGCGCACCAGCAGGACGAGCGCGGCCACCGTCCACGACACCGTGATCAGCACGTGGCCGGTCAGGAACCCGGTGCGGCCGGGCAGCGCCAGCAGCGTCGCGCACAGCACCACCCCGGCGGCACCGTAGAGCGCGACGACTCCGGCGAGCAGCCACGGCGGCAGGTTCGCGGCGGGCGCGCGGAGCACTTCGAGACGGAAAGCCGTCCACGGCAAGAGAATCGAGACCGCGAGCAGCAGCACCGCCACGACGAGCGCGCCGACGAGTTCGCCGGTCGTCCGGGTGCGGAACAGCATGAGCAACGCGGGCGAGTAATCGTGGACGATCCCGACCAGCCCGCCGACGACGGCGAAGCCGGCCGACGCGGCCATCGCGAACCGGTTGCGGCTCCAGCGCGCGAGGAAGACGAGCAACAAAGCCTCGCCGAGCAGCGCAGCGGCGCGTGCGGTCCCGTCGAACTGCGTCATCGTCGCCTGCATGAGCGCGATCAGCCCGGCCATGCCCGCGAGGTCGCCGACGTACCCCGGCCACCAGCGGCGTGCGGCCCAGATTCCCAGCAACGCCAAGGCGATCCCGCCCGACACGATGACGGCGCCGGTCTTCGGCAGCAGTAGCGCCGCGATCAGCGCCGGAGCCGCCGACGTCGCGAGCATGGCCAGCGATCCCGGGTCGTTTTCCTTGCGCTGCAACACGATCAGCGCCAGCACGAGGCCGACCGCCGCGACGCCGAGCGCGGCGCCGGTGTTCGTCCACGAGCCCGGCGAGCCGATCAGCGCGGTGCTCACCACCGAGGCGATGATGGGCGGGAACGCGGCGGACATGGTCAGCGACGGCCACTCGCGCCGCAGTTGCACCGGTGCCGTCGAGGCCTGGACGACCAGCAGGAACAACACCAGTTCGGGGGTGAACCCGCGGGTGATCATCGGCGCGCACACCGCGCAGCCGAGCACGACGGCCGTCGCCAGCAGTGCCGAATTCCACCGCACGGCAACGAGAACCCCGCCGACCGTGACGAGCAGCCCGAGCGCGAGCCCGGCGATCGACGGCAGGAAGTCGTACAGCACCGTGGCCGCGATGGCGTCGAGGTAGAGCGTCGCGATCCCGGTGCCGACGAGCGCGAACGCCCCGGTGCGGCCGACCGGCTTGCGGTGCAGCCACAGCCCGGTCCCGACGAGGGCGAGGCCGAACGCGCCACCGGCGAGCACGCGCGGCAGCGGCCCGAGCCAGCCGCGCTGGACGGCCAGCACGAGCAGCAGCACGATGCCGAGCAGGGTCACCGCGCCGCCGACCCAGGCGACGATCTTGCTGCCCGCGCCCTGTTTGCCGAGCGTCTCCATGAACGTCGGCCGTGGCACGGGCCGGTACGCGGGCTGTGGCGGCGTGGGCTGCGGGGGCCAGTACATCGGGGGCGGTGGCATCGGGGGTGTCGCCGCGACCGGCGGCGGGGCGGGCGCCTGGTGCGGAGCGGGCTCTTCCGTCCGGGTGGCCTGGAAGGCTCGTAGTTCGGCACCGACCGCTGCCAGCCGGCGCCCCAGGTCGTCGATCTCCCCGGCGAGGCCGAGGATTCTGTCGCGATCGGTGGTCATGCGGCAAGGATGGTTCGCGAACGGTGTCCCGCGGATCCGTAGCACTACTCAATCGGGCTCACACTGCCATAACGGACGGGCGCCGAGCGGTCGCCAACCTCGGCAGGAGCGCACCGGCGACGGCCACGACCAGCCCCGCGAGACCGAAGGCAAGCGCAATCGGCAGCCAGGTCAAGGTGCCGAGCAGACACAGGAAGAACAAGACGGTCGCGGGCACCCCGGCCAGTACCCCGCGCGTCAGCTGGATGGGGGCGGCGGCGCCGTCCAGCCGGTGGGTGAACGCGGTCAGCACACACGCGAGCGCGGGGAAGGTGGCCAGCACCCCGGCGGGTCCCGCGCCGACCCTCGCCGCCGTCCAGCTCAGCGCGCCCACCAGGACCGCGCTGATGACGACCCGCGCCGCGAGTTCCCAGGCCGGTCCCGTGGGCGGCACGGTCACCACCCTTGTCCGGCGTTGTGCGAGGAACACGCCGATGAGTGTGACCGCGGTGAAGACCAGCGAGCACCACAACGGAGGCGACAGGAGCACGACGAGGCCACTCGTCGCAACGGTCGCGAGCGCCGACGCGGACAGGCAGCCGACCCAGCCGCGGCGCCGGGCCAGCAGTCCGTAAGCAAGGCAGAAAACGAGCACGGCAGGCGTGCCGAGCAGGATGCCGCGCACCGCGACACGACCGGCTTCGGCGCCTTCGGTGCAGGCGAGGATCAGCACGAACGGACCGGAGGTGAGCGGGAGCGCGGTGAGCTGACCGCCGAGCAGATGACCCCAGCGCCGCTGGACCAGCGAGACGAACAGAACGAGGGAGGGTGTGAGCAGGACCTTCAGCAGCAGAACTTCCACATGTCCCGATGCTGCTCGACATCCCGCCGATTTTGTCTAGGAATTCACGGAGGTTTCCACTCGCACGCCGAGTTATTATCGGTGATATCACCTTGACGCCGAGATTTCCACGAGAGGACGTCTGTGGACAGCATCGACCGCGAGCTCGTCGCCCTCCTGCTCGACGACGGCAGGCTGACCTATCAGGAGCTGGCCAAGGCGGTCCGCCTGTCGGCGAACACCACCGCCGACCGCGTCCGCAGGCTGCACTCCTCCGGCGTCATCAGCGGCTACTACGCGGCACTCGACTACGCGGCGATCGGGCGGCCACTGATCCTGATCAGCGACCTGCGGCTGCGCGAGGGCTACGACAACGCCGAGTTCCACCGGGGCCTGGCGACCATCCCGCAGGTCGTCGAGGCCTTCCGCACCACGGGCGAGTACGACTACCAGATCCGGCTCGCCTGCACCGGCACCGACGAATTCGAGCGCGTGCTGGCCACTTTGAAGGGCGAACACGGAGTGCGAGAAGTGCGCAGCAGGCTGGTTCTGCACGACATCGCCCTGCCCGGCGCCCGCATCCTGGAGACCGGGGACTGACCCCCCTGGCAAACCTGTTGCCCTTCGACCGTCCACTCCGGACACTGAGAGCCGATGGAAAACGAGCCACAATTCGAAGACGTCGTGAACCCGACCGCGGCCGAGATCACCGCCTGGGCCTACACACCGGGCGCCGAACAGCCCATGGAGGACTGGGATCTCATCCTGGCCCTCACCGACAAGGGGTTGCTGCTCGAGCTGGTCGCCGACCCGTCGTGCCCGCAGCGCGAAATCCTGCTGAGCTGTCTCTACATCTACACGGGCGACGCCGTTCGCGCGCGATACCGCACGTCCCCCGAGCGGGACCTGCTGGCGGTACTGGCGCAGGCGGAGAAGTACGACGAGCCGTGGCTCACGACCTGGGCCAAACGCACCCGCGCGCTGATGGCCGCCCCCGAGACCTTCGACTACGACGCGTGGTGCGGGGAAGGCCTGGCCCGGTCACCGGTCGACCCACCTGCGGGTGATGGACATCACCAGCGACAATGGAGGGCGTGACCGCGACCCTGAGCAAGCCCGCACTGAAGATCGGCCCCTACGAGGTCGATCCGCCGGTCGTGCTCGCGCCGATGGCCGGGATCACCAACGTCGCCTTCCGCAGGCTCTGCCAGGAGTACGGCGCGGGCATTTACGTCTGCGAGATGATCACCGCCCGCGCGGTCGTCGAACGCCACCCCGGCACCATGCACATGATGACCTTCGGGGCCGACGAGCACCCCAGGTCCATGCAGCTCTACGGCGTCGACCCGAAGACCATGCGCGAGGCCGTCAAGATCATCACCGGCGAGGGTCTCGCCGACCACATCGACAGCAACTTCGGCTGCCCGGTCGCGAAGGTGACCCGCAAGGGCGGCGGCGCGGCGCTGCCGTTCAAGCGGAAGCTGTTCGCCGACATCGTCCGTGAATCCGCGAAGGCGGCTGCCGAAGCCGGCGTGCCGTTCACCGTGAAGTTCCGGGTCGGCATCGACGACGACCACCTCACCTACCTCGACGCGGGCCGAATCGCCGAGGCCGAGGGCGCCGCCGCGGTCAGCCTGCACGCCCGCACCGCCGCCCAGCGCTACTCCGGGCAGGCCGACTGGTCGAAGATCGCCGCGCTCAAGGAGGCCGTCACCAGCATCCCGGTGCTCGGCAACGGCGACATCTTCAGCGCCGGCGACGCGCTGCGCATGGTCGCCGAGACCGGCTGCGACGGCGTCGTCGTCGGGCGTGGCTGCCTCGGCAGGCCGTGGCTGTTCGGCGAACTCGAAGCCGCCTTCGCGGGCCGCCCGGCGCCGACCCCGCCCAACCTCGGCGAGGTCGCCCGGGTGCTGCGCAGGCACACCGAACTGCTCGTCGAGCATGACGGCCACGACAAGGCCATGCGCGACATCCGCAAGCACATGGCCTGGTACCTGATGGGCTTCCCGGTCGGCTCCGAACTGCGCCGCGGCTTCGCCATGGTTTCGAGCATGGAGCGGCTCGACGAGCTGATCGCCCAGCTCGACCACGACGCGCCGTTCCCGACCGCGGCGGCGGGCCCGCGCGGCCGCCAGGGCTCGCCGGGCAAGGTCACGCTGCCGCACGGCTGGCTCGACGACCCGGACGACGACTGTGTCCCCGAAGCCGAAGACATGCATTCCGGCGGTTAATACCTCGGCGAAAATGGGCGCGTGAAACCCGGTTCGCCATTTCGCCGTCGCAGAGCTCACGACAGTGAAGATCACGACTAGCGAACGTGATCTGCGTCACAAATAGTAGTGAACACTCCGATTTACCGAATTCGCCACGCCAGTGGATCTCGCACAATACCCCTGGTCAAGGCTGCCGAAGCGACACTAAGTCCCGATGATCCGGAAGTCCGCAGAAAAAGCACCCGGCTTCCACAAGAATGCTTAGCAGTAGCAAGAAACGACCCTTTTGTGATGACCGTTAAGGTGACTGGCGCAAGCTTTTGCGCGAAGCGCACTATGTTCCCATGACACGTCCAGAGCGCACCGGCGCGGACGAGGTCGGCGCGCTCCCCACGGATCCTCCCGGGTGGCGTTTCGCCTTCACGGTGTTTTCCGGTCGCTGTGTCCCGTTTTGGATCACCCTCTGGTTGTCGCTGGTTCTCGGCGGGCTTGTCGCACTCGGCTGCCTCGTCGGCCCCTGGGCACCCGGCCTGCTTTCCGCTGCCGGTGGTGTCGCTGCGGGGGCTCGAGCCCTCGTCAAGGCGCACTCCCGGAAATGAGGCGCGAAAGCCCGGCCGTGGCGACGGCCGGGTAAGGCACCAGCCGTCCGGCGTTCACCGTCGGCGCGTAGGTTCGAGGGGTGATCGAACACCTCAGCATCCCCACCGCTGCCGGCTCCTTCGACGCCATCGCCGCCGGGCCCGAGGACGGCCGTCCGGTCCTGCTGCTGCACGGATTCCCCGAGGCCGCCGTCGAATGGGAACATCAGGTCGCGACGCTGGGCGTGCTCGGCTATCGCGCGGTCGCACCCGATCAGCGCGGCTACTCGCCGGACGTCCGGCCGGAGCGGCCCGCCGAGTACGGAATCGACGCACTGGTCGGCGACGTCGTGACGATCGCGGATCAGCTCGGCTGGAACCGGTTCGACCTCGTGGGGCATGATTGGGGCGCCGCCGTCGCCTGGTGGACCGCCGACGCGCACCCGGAGCGGCTCCGCAGTCTCACCGCCGTGTCGACCCCGCATCCGGCCGCGCTCGCGGAGGCCATGAAGACCGACGAGGACCAGCATCTGCGCTCGCGCTACATGACCGAGTGGCGGCAGACCCCGGTCACCGAGCGGCGCATGCTGGAGAACGACGCCCGCGCGCTGCGGGAGATCTTCGAACGCCGGGTGCCGCAGAGCAAGGTCGACGACTACGTGCGGCGGCTGTCCGAACCGGGCGCGCTCACCGCGGCGCTGAACTGGTACCGCGCCGGGCGTCCCGGCGGGAAGATCGGCAAGATCACCGTGCCCACGATGTACGTGTGGAGTACCGAGGACGTCTCCTTCGGCTCGACGGCCGCGTTCGACACCGCGAACTGGGTCAGCGGGCCGTACCGGTTCGAGATGCTGGAGGACGTCACGCACTGGGTTCCGGAGGACGCCCCGGAGGCATTGACAACACTGCTCGTCGAACACCTCAAGGCCCGCTGACAGCTTCCACTCGAAGGGGCGAAATACGTCACGGACGACCCGTCCGGCCCTGGTTGCGGCGCGCAGCGCGGTGTTCAGTGTTCATCGTGGACACGACGACTCAGCACCAGTCCGAAGCACTCGCTACCGGTGAGGACGCATCGGCGGAGACCGAGCGGATCGTCTTCGTCACCGAAGACGGCGTCCCGACCGGCGAAACCGGCCCGAAGCTCGCCAGCCACCACGAGCACACGCGGCTGCACCTGGCGTTCTCCTGCTACGTCCTGCGGCACTCCGACCAGGCGCTGCTGCTGACCCAGCGAGCGGCGTCGAAGAAGGTGTGGCCGGGTGTCTGGACCAACAGCGTGTGTGGTCACCCCGCACCGGGCGAGCCGCTCGAGGACGCCGTCCGCCGGCGGGCGGAGTACGAGATCGGCCTGCCGGTGCTGTCGGGGCTGCAGTGCGTACTGCCGTCATACCGCTACCGCACACCGCCGTTCCAGGGCATCGTCGAGAACGAGTTCTGCCCGGTGTTCGTGGCGTGGACCGACCGGGACCCCGAACCGAATCCCGAGGAGGTCGGCGGCTGGCGATGGCTCGCATGGGCCGACTACGCACGGTTGCTGCACGATCCTGAGGCTGACGTGAGTTACTGGGCGAAAGACCAGTTCGAGCAGCTCAGCGCCGTCTCACCGTTTTCGTCGTTCGAGATCGACAACTCCACTGCGTGACATTACCGGACGGGTGTCGTCCACTTGAGCGATATTCACCTTCGCCCCGTACTGATACCTCAAGAGCCGCCTCCTATACGTCGACAACCATGGGGTGGCGGAGGTGGGCGCGGTGGCCGAGGACGAGCTCCGGGGGTCACCGGAGCCGGGGGATCTGCTCAGCCTCCACGAGTCGATCGCCGGACTGCTCGCGACACAGGGGGATTGGCGGCGCGCGTACCAGCACCTCCGGTCGGCGCTGGACATCGCCCGCGCCGGCAGCCTGCGCGACACCTTGACGTCGAGCTACAACCGCCGCTACCTCGACCAGTGGCTGGACGGCCTGCTCTCCGAACAGCACGGTATTTCCGCACAGCACCGGCGGCCCGAAGTAGCGGTCGCGCTGATCGATCTCGACCTGTTCAAGAATGTGAACGATACTTACGGTCACCTCGTCGGTGACCGCGTGCTGCGTCGCGTCGCCGATCTTCTGCAGGAGGAGCTGCCGCCCGGCGGGTTCTGCGCCCGCTACGGCGGCGAAGAGTTCGCGCTCGTGCTGCCCGGCGTCGACGCACCGCGAGCCGTCCGCATCGTCGACGCCGCGCGCGCCCGCGTCGCGCGTTACCCCTGGTCAGAGGTTCAGCCGGGGTTGCGGGTGACGGTCAGCATCGGCATCGCCCACGAGCCGGGCACGGCCCTCGCGAGGCCTGTTTCCCCCGAGCGTCAACTGCGCTGCGCGGACACGTTGCTGTACGCGGCGAAGCGCGCAGGACGCAATAAGGTCGCCTATCGCGACCATGAAACCACTCGGGTAATTACCCACTCAGAGTAACGTAAACCGGTCATTACCCCCGTTTACCTCTCCTCACCTTCACCTGATCGCCCGCTGCTACCAGCATTTTTACGACTGACGGTGAAGAAATTCCCGGGAGGGTGTCGTCACAACCGGCGGGTATCCGTACGATAACGAAAACCCGCTACGGGACGTGTGAAAGGAGACCGTGTGCCCGACGAGCGCAACACCCCGGGGACCGGTCGCCGTTCGGAAGGCACTCCCGCCCGGGGCAGGGCAGGCAGGCGCCGGTCGATGGACACCTACGGCGGCATCAGCGTGTCCGACGTCGTCGCCCGGCACACCGGGGAACGGCCGACCTTCGCACCCGGCAGCCGTCCCGGGGACGACGCGCCCGCGCACCGCCCCGAAGCCGCCGAGCCGGAGCCGGAACCCCGCAGACGCCGCGTCGCACCACCCCGTCCCGCCGTCACCCAGACACCGCCATCGCCTCGCGCGCCACGTCCGGACCAGCCGCCCGCCCAGCCAGAGCCCCCGCGTCCGCCGCGGCCGCCTCGCCCGCGGCGTCCGACAGCCGCCGCTCCCGTGCCCGGCGCCCCGCCGGAACGCAGGCCACCCGCGAACGGGGCGACGCCCCAGCAAGCGCCTCCTCAGCCACGCCGTGCCCGGCGCCCGGCGCCGCCCGCCACGGGCCAGGCGCCGGTGCCGCCACCCGCGAACGGGAAGACCGCGGTGGTCCCGGCCCCCAACGGCAAGAAACCGCCCGTTCCGGCGCCCGTTCCACCCGTTGCCAACGGCAAGGCGCCCGAGCCGGCACCACCGCGCCGGCCCCGGCCCGTACCCGCGGAACAGCCGACGAGGATGACGAAGGCGGCCAAACCGGCCGCTGCCGCCGCGACCGCCACCGGAGCGCCACCGCGGGCATCGCTGGATCCGCTGACGATGACCGACGAGATGGAGGCCATCGACGAGGCCACGCAGTACCGGCGCAAGATCGACCACACGCTCGCCCGGTTCTCCGCCGCGCACGACGAACTCGAGGCGGAGGAAGCCAAGCGCAGGGAACGCCGCGATCGGCTCACCGCCCGGCCGACCGCGTTGCTGGAGCAGACCCGCACCGCGCTGATGCGGGTGGTCGCGCCGTCCTCCTCGGCGCCCGAGCCGGAGGAACAGCCGAGCCCGCAGGAAAAGGCGCCGCAGACCCGGTTGCAGGAGAAGAAGCAGCGGCACAACGAGCGAACGCTGAAGGCCGGCCGGATCGCCGCGATCATCGTCGCCCTGCTCGTCTTCCTCAGCACCGGTATCGCCTGGGGCGCGAAGACGTGGTTCGACGCGAAGTTCAACCAGGTCAGCGCGCTCGACGAGAACTCGGCGGACATCCAGAACGCGGCCGGGCAGACCGGCGACGAGAACTTCCTCCTCGTCGGGTCGGACAGCCGTGACGGTGCCTCCGCGGAGGAGAACGTCGGCGACGCGAGCTCGATCCCCGGCGCCCGATCGGACACCGTGATGATCGCGCACATCCCCGCCGACCGTAAGCGCGTGGTCGTGGTCTCGTTCCCGCGCGACCTGGAGGTCTCGCAGCCGGAGTGCGCGAAGTGGGATCCGGCCACCAGCAAGTACAGCGAAGAGAAGTCGCCCGCGGTGAAGATCACGAAGCTGAACACCGCGTACGGCGCCGGCGGCCCGCAGTGCGTGACGCGGGTGATCCAGCAGATCACCGGCATGCGGATCAACCACTTCGTCGGCATCGACTTCAACGGCTTCAAGGCCATGGTCGACGCCGTGCACGGGGTGAACGTGCACGTCGACAAGCCGATCGACGACACCACGCTGGGCATGGTCATCTCGCAGACCGGCGACATCGACATCTCCGGGGACCAGGCGCTGAGCTATGTGCGGGCGCGGCACGTCAAGGGCGACCCGACGTCCGACTACGGCCGGATGAAGCGGCAGCAGACGTTCATCGCGTCGCTGCTGAAGAAGGTCATGTCCTCGGACGTCCTGCTCAACGCCGGGAAGCTGAGCGGCTTCATCAACGCGTTCGCGAAGGCCACCTTCGGCGAGAACCTGGGTATCGACCAGATGATGACGCTGGCGAAGTCGATGCGCGGGGTGGACCTGTCCAAGATCACCTTCATGACCGTGCCGACCACCGGGAACGCGAACTCGCGCGGCAACGAGGTACTGGTGCAGAGCCAGACTAAGTCGTTGTTCCAGGCGCTGATCGACAACAGTCCGCTGCCCGACCCCAACGCATCGGCACCGGCCGAAAGCAAGGACACCGGAACGTCCGGTACCACACCGAAACCTGGCACGAAGAGGACGAGCAACTCGGGCTGAACCGAGGGATTCGTTAGGCGTGGTTCACGTCGGGTTCACCCAGCGATGCGGTATTCGGACAGTCTTGCCCGTAGGGTGTCCTCATGCGTGAGGCTTACCATGTCGAACTCGAACAGCTCGCCGATCACCTGGCCGGAATGTCACTGCAGGTGGCCGATGCCATGGAACGCGCGACGCGTGCGCTGCTGGAGGTCGACCTCGCACTCGCGGAGCAGGTGATCGGCGACGACGCCAAGGTCGACGACGCCCGCGCCGAATGCGAGGAACAGGCCTACGCGTTGCTCGCGCTGCAGGCCCCGGTGGCGACCGACCTGCGCACGGTGCTCGCGGCCATCCACGCGGCGGAAAGCCTGGAGCGCATGGGCGACCTCGCCCTGCACGTCGCGAAGGCCGCCCGGCGCCGTCACCCGGAGCCGGTGCTCCCGGACGCCGTGCGCGACGACTTCGCCAAGATGGGCGAGCTCGACGTCAAACTGGCGCGACGCGTGGAACAGATCATCAAGACCAAGGACGTCGCCGCCGCGAAGGACCTCGAGACCGAGGACGACGAGGTCGACGACATTCACCGCCACCTGTTCACCGTGCTGATGGACCGCGAGTGGCCGCACGGCGTCGCCGCGGCGGTGGACGTGACGCTGCTCGGCCGCTTCTACGAGCGCTTCGCCGACCACGCGGTTTCCGTGGCCCGCCGGATGATCTTCGTGGTCACCGGCAAGATGCCCGGCTACGGCACCGACGACGACATCTGATCGCCGTTTCCCGGCACGGCCCGTACCCCGTTTTCGTTGGGGTACGGGCCTTTTCATGTCCGATGGACGCAGCCCTTGGCCGACTCTCCTTGTGACAGAAGGAAAACCGATCCAAGGGCTGCATGTACGAGGCAGTGTGTCAGGTGGTGACGGTGGCCATGGGGTCGAGGCCGTAGGTGCGGGCGTAGCCGTTCTCGGTACCGACGAGCAGATCGACGACCTCGAAGTAGCGGTCCCAGAAGGGAGTCTCGCGCAGCGCGTCGATGAGGAGCTGGTAGGCGTGGTGATCGTCGGCTTCCCAGACCCAGACGTCGGTGACGCGCGCGGAGTAGAACTCGGTGTCGTAGAAGCGCGACCGGACACCGGTGGTTTTGGCCTCGATCGCGGGGAGAACCTGAGTAGTGAAGGCGTCCGCTCGTTCCCGGACACTCATCGCGAGCCATTCGGGTGTGGTCTTGACGAGCATGAACGCGGTCACCGGCGCTTCGGCTTCTTCGGTGGACATGGTGGTTCCTTTTCCGGTGCTGCGGCGGCTGTGGGTCAGGACAGGACTGCGGGCTTGAGGGTTTCGGCGCACCACTGCTCGAAGGTGGTGGGAGAGGCGGTGTCCGCGGTACGGGTGACACCGGCGTCGAGGCCGTTGTCCTTGGCCTGCTTCATGTCGGCGATGCCCTGGACGAACGTTTCGTTGAGGCCGTAGCCGACGAGAGTGGTGCGCATGTCCTCGATCGGCTCGCGCTCGTAGCGGACGGGGCGGCCCAGCTGCTCGGTCATGATGCGGGCCAGATCGTTGGGGGACAGGTCCCGCGGCCCGAGAACCGGGACGTCGTCGACGCCGGTCCAGGAGCGGTCCAGCAGCAACCGGGCGGCGACGGCGGCGATATCGGCGACGGCGACGAGGGGTGCCTTGCGGTCGGCGTCGACGACGTCGACGAAGACGCCCTTCTCGCGGATCGAATCGACCTCCTCCAGGAGGTTTTCGAAGAAGGAGGGGTTGGCCAGCGCCCGGTAGGCGACGCCGGTTTCCGCGATGAGGTCGTCCATGGCGAGGGATGCGGTGACGAGACCGGCGCGGTCGGCGACCGGAGTGCCGCGGCCGAGCGCGGAGACGCCGACGACGTGCCCGACGCCGTGGGCGGCGAGTGCCTTCGCGGCCGGGCGGGTGAAGCCGCTCCAGCCGTCCGCCGGGGTCAGCGAGGAGTCCGGCGGGACGAGCCAGAAGACGGCGTCCGCGCCCTCGAAGGCCCGGTCGACGACCTCGGTGTCGCCGTGCGAGCCGGTGATCACCTCGACGCGTTCGCGCACCCCGTCAGGGAGCCGGGCGGGGTCGCGTGCGATCACCCGCAGTTCCTCGCCGTGGGCAGGGGCGGCCTCCAGCAGCAAGGGCAGCAGGTGACGGGCGATGTTCCCCGTGGGAGCAGTGATGACGATCATGAAAACCTCGTAGGTCGTGCCGGTCGGTACGCCATGAATCCTGCTGAGACCATGGCAATGCCACAATAGGAATGTCGGCACGTAATCATTGCCTGAAATGGAATTACCCTGGTGAACAGCTCTGATCCGGTTATCGACGCCAATCTCGCCGTCGCGCTCGACGCCCTGCTGACCGAGCAGAGCGTCACGCGCGCCGCCGCCCGCCTGCGCACCTCCCCGGCAGCGATGAGCCGCACCCTCGCCCGCCTGCGCCGCGTCCTCCAAGATCCCCTCCTGGTCCGGGCCGGGCAGGCCATGGTCCCCACTCCGCGTGCGCAGGCCCTGCGCGACGAAGCCGCCGTGGTGGTGCGCAGCCTGGGAGCGCTGTTCACCCCCGGCGCCGTTGTCGACCCCGCCACCCTGCACCGCACCTTCACCCTCCAGGCCGCCGACCTGGTCGGTGCGGCGCTGGCAGGCGGTCTGCTGCGACTGACCCGGCAAGAAGCGCCGGGGATCTCGTTGCGGTTCCGGGCCGAGGAGCTGGAGGCCGGACCGGCGCTGCGCGACGGCCGGATCGACCTGGAGATCGGCTCCATCGACCACGTCGATCCCGAAACCCAGGTCGAAAAGCTGTGCACCCTGCGAATGGTGGCCGCCGTACGGCCCGGTCATCCCCTGACCGAGGAGCCCCTGACCCCGGCCCGGCTCGCTGCCGCCGACCACGTCGCGGTCAGCCGCCGCGGCCGGTTCACCGGCCCCCTCGACATCGCACTGGGCGAGCACGACCTTCGCCGGCGGGTCGCCGTCGTCCTCCCCAGCCATCTGGCCGCGATGGCCCTCGCCGCCCGCAGCGACGTCGTCTGCCTGGTCCCCGCGGCACCCTCCGGCGCGACTCCGTCACCCCTCACCGCCGACGCCACCGCCCTCGGCCTGCGCCTCCTCGACATCCCTCTGCCGTTGCCGCCAGTGACCATCGGGATGGCCTGGCATCCCCGCCAAGCCGCCGACGGAGCCCACCGCTGGCTCCGCGACGCCGTTCGCCGGGCACTTCGGGTACCCGGAAGGTCGGCTGCCTGACGCGTCCAGGACTCCCGTCCGTCCTTTGTGGATGATCGCAGCGTTCGGTGTGACCCGGAGTACGGCTCATGGAGTGGAGAGCGCACGTCTCGAACGTGCCGTTCGCGACGCTCAACGTCCCCAATGACGCTTTCGGGACATCGATGGAGCGGCCGGAAAGTGTTGGGGGTAAAGAGACGTGGGGCCTCC
This sequence comes from Amycolatopsis sp. NPDC059027, assembly GCF_042739735.1. NCBI lineage: Bacteria > Bacillati > Actinomycetota > Actinomycetes > Pseudonocardiales > Pseudonocardiaceae > Amycolatopsis > Amycolatopsis sp. NPDC059027. Next base: position 184,677 of record NZ_JBHYIK010000003.1, read on the forward strand.
TCGAGGGATCCAGAATCCCTTGAGGAGGCCCCCACGGACCGAAAGAGAACGATCAGCCGAAGCGACCCGAGATGTAGTCCTCGGTGGCCTTCTCGTTCGGGTTGGAGAAGATCTTCTCCGTGTCGTTCAGCTCCACGAGGCGCCCCGGCTGGCCGACCCCGGCGAGGTTGAAGAACGCCGTCTGGTCGGAAACCCGCGCCGCCTGCTGCATGTTGTGCGTGACGATGACGATCGTGTAGTCCTTCTTCAGCTCGCCGATCAGGTCCTCGATCGCGAGCGTCGAGATCGGGTCGAGCGCGGAGCACGGTTCGTCCATCAGCAGCACGTCCGGCTGCACCGCGATCGCCCGCGCGATGCACAGCCGCTGCTGCTGCCCGCCGGAGAGGCCGCCGCCCGGCTTGTTCAGCCGGTCCTTGACCTCGTTCCACAGGTTCGCGCCGCGCAGTGCCCGCTCGGCGATGTCGTCGAGCTGCTTGCGGTTGTTCGTGCCCGCCAGCTTCAGCCCGGCCACCACGTTGTCCTTGATGGACATGGTGGGGAACGGGTTCGGCCGCTGGAACACCATGCCGATGGTGCGGCGCACCTGCACGGGGTCCACAGAGGACGCGTAGATGTTTTCGCCGTCCAACAGCACTTCGCCGTCGACGCGCGCGCCGGGGATGACCTCGTGCATCCGGTTCAGCGTGCGCAGCACGGTCGACTTGCCACACCCCGACGGCCCGATGAACGCGGTGACGTTACGCGGCGGCACCGCCAGCGTGACGCTGTCCACGGCATGGAACTTGCCGTAGTAGATGTCCAGGTCCTTGACGTCGATTCGCTTGGCCATGACTCACTTCTTCTTCGGGGCGACGATGCGGGAAAAGACCGTGGCGAGCAGGTTGATCAGCGCGATGATGAGCACCAGTGTCAGCGCCGCGCCCCAGATCCGGTCGTAGCCGACGCTGCCGGGGTTCATCGAGTTGGTGACGCGCTCGTTGTTCATCAGCAACGGCAGCGAAGCCTGTTCGCCGTTGAAGATGTCCCAGTGCACGAAGGCCGAATAACCGACCAGCACCAGCAGGGGCGCGGTCTCACCCATGACGCGAGCGAGCGCCATCATCACACCGCCGATGATGCCGGACAACGCGGTCGGCAGCACGATCTTCATGATCGTCTTCCACTTGGGGACGCCGAGCGCGTACGAGGCCTCACGCAGATCGTCCGGGACGATCCGCAGCATTTCCTCCGAGGACCGCACGACCACCGGGATCATCAGCAGCACCAAGGCGAGCGACACCGCGAACCCGCTGCGCGGCAGGCCGAGCGTGGTGACCCACAGCGCGTAGATGAACAGAGCGGCCACAATGGACGGAACACCGGAGAGGATGTCCACCATGAACGTGGTGATCTTGGCGAGCTTGCCGCGGCCGTACTCGACGAGGTAGATCGCGACGAGCATGCCCAGCGGCACCGCGATGATCGCGCACACCACGCCTTGCAGCAGGGTGCCGATGATCGCGTGCAGCACACCGCCGCCGACCTCGTCCGAGAGCACCTCGCCGAAGTCCTGGGTCCACCAGTTCGAGAACGGGATCCGCCTGATGCCGTTGGCGATCACGGTGTAGAGCACCCACACCAGCGGCACCACGGCGACGAGGAACGACAGCCACACCAGCACGGTGGCGAACCCGTTCTTCGCCTTGCGTTTCAGGCTGACCTGCTGGAAAGCCGGGGCGGTGGCAGGCTTTTCGAGCGTGGAAGCCGACATGCTCATGCCCCCTTCTTCCCGATGATCGCGCGGGCCGCGAAGTTGACGATGAAGGTGAGCAGGAACAACACGAGCCCGGCCGCGATGTACGCACCGGCGGACGTCGCGTTGTTGAACTCGCTGTAGTTCGCCGCGATCTTCGAGGCGAACGTCGCACCGCCGTCGAACACGCTCCAGGTGAAGAAGCGGCCGACCGGGATGAGCAGGATGACGGCGAGCGCGATGGTCTCACCCAGAGCGCGCCCGAGCCCCAGCATCGAGGCGCCGATGTACCCGGCCTTGCCGAACGGCAGGACGGTGGTGCGGATGACCTCCCAGCGCGTGGCGCCGAGCGCGAGCGCGCCCTCGATGTGCGCTGTCGGAGTCCGCTCGAAGACCTCGCGAGTCAGCGAGGTGATGATCGGCAGCAGCATCACCGCGAGCACCACGCCCGCGGTGAAGATCGTGCCGCGCACGCTCGGCGCGACGTTGCCGGGCGCGAAGAACGGGATCCAGGAGAAGGTGTCGTTCACCCACTGCGCGAACGGCTCGATCGCCGGTGCCAGCACGAGAATGCCCCAGAGACCGAAGATGATCGACGGCACCGCGGCCAGCAGATCGATGATGTAGGCGAACGGCCGCGCGAGCTTCTTCGGCGCGTACTGCGTCAGGAAGAGCGCGATCCCCAGGGAGACCGGCATCGCGATGATCATCGCGACCACCGACGTCGCGATGGTCACCTCGAGCAGATCGAGGATGCCGAAGGACATGTTGGCCGGATCGTTGGTCGTCCAGCCCTTCGAGAACAGGAAGCTGGCCTTGTCGGCCCGCAGCGCCGGGATGGCCTGCACGAGGAGGAAGAGCCCGATCAGACCGATCAGGATCACCACGAACAGACCGGCGCCGGTGGTCAGGTTCTTGAAGATGCGGTCACCGGGCCGCACCTTGCCGCGTGGGGTACCCGCGGGCTCACTGGCCGGCGGGGCGGATTTGTCCGAAATCGGGTCCTCCGGAGGCGTGTGGAGGGACGAGGAACCCCCCCCCGGGGGACCCGGGGGGGCCAGCGGGCCGCGGGGGGGGGGGGGCATAGCCCCAACAAGCGGCGGGTGGTGTAAACAAAACACACACACACAC
>NZ_JBHYIK010000003.1:187549-194385 GCF_042739735.1 Amycolatopsis sp. NPDC059027
GGATCTAGGGCGGGGGGGGGTTTTATCACCTAATCGGGTACATCGGGTGGGGGTGGGTGGCAGCAGTACCCCCCAGCGGCTAAACGGGTGGGCGTTCGCGTCGAAGACGAGTCACTCATCGACTGTTTTACCAATCCGACCGAAAGTAGGCGGACACGGTCCGCAGCCGACTGGCTCGTAGATACCCATTTCCGCCGTGGCTGCGGTCGGATTGGTAACGAACGGCACGGTAGTCCAGCCTGTGTCTAGTAGTCACACCGGGCACGGCGGCCGTGATCAGGCGATCGCCTTGGCGGCGGTAAGCACCTTGTCCTGCAGGCTCTGCGGGATCGGCACGTAGCCCTTCTCCGACAGCGGCTTCTGCCCGTCGGTGGCCGACACGGTCAGGAACGCCTTGACGGCCTTCGCGACGTTGGCGTCCGCGTACTTCGAGCAGACGATCTCGTAGGTGGTCAGCAGCAGCGGGTAGGCACCCGGGGTGTTGCTGGCGTAGATCGCGTTCAGGTCGAGCGCGAGGTCGTTGCTGCCCTCCTTGAGGAACTTGGCGGCGTCCAGCGACTTCGCCACGTTCGCCGCGTTCAGCTCGACGCCGCCGGAGCCGCTGTCGATCAGGGCCGGGGTGAGCCCGTCCTTGGCGAACGCGCCCTCGACGTAGGTGATGGCGCCGTCGCCTGCCTTGACCGCGGTGGCGACACCGTTCGAGCCCTGCGCCCCGTTGCCGACGCCGCCCTTGAAGGTCTTGCCGGCGCCCTGCTTCCAGACGTCCTTGGCGGCCGCGCCGAGGTACTTCTGGAAGTTGTCGGTGGTGCCCGACTCCTCGGAGCGGGAAACGACCTGGATAGGCTTGTCCGGCAGGTTCAGGCTCTCGTTGCCCTTGATGGCCTTGATGGCCGGGTCGTTCCAGTTCTTGATGCCACCGTTGAAGATCTTGGCGATGACCGTCGGGGTCAGGGTCAGCTTGTCGACGCCCTTGAGGTTGTAGGCGACCGCGACCGGCCCGACCACGAGCGGGATGTTCCACGCCTCGCCACCGCAACGCTTCTGCGCGGCCTCGGCGTCGGCGCCGGTGACCGGGGAGTCCGAACCACCGAAGTCGACCTGGTTGGCGTTGAACTGCTTGACACCGGCGCCCGAGCCGCTGGCGGTGTAGTTGACCTGCTGGCCGGAGCACTTCTTGCCGTACTGCTGCTTGAAGATCTCGACGGCCTTGTCCTGCGCCGTCGAGCCCTCACCGGACAGCGGGCTCTTCCCGCCGCAGTCGACCTGGGCGGTTCCGGTGGCGGCAGGCGCCGAAGCCGAGTTCGAGCCGCTCTTGTTCGCCGCGGGGTCGGAACCACACGCGGTGAGCACGAGAGCGGCGCTCGCCACGATGCCGATCGCACCCAGGGGCCGCATGATCTTCACTGCATTTCCTCCACTAGGAGTCTTGCGGAACCGGCGGGCCGGTGCGCCCGCGCCGGATCCGGACATTAGGCAGCCCCGGTGGACAGGCGGTCCTTTCCAGGTGAACGAAAAGTGAACAACGCCGCCGATGTGAGCAGTGCTACTAGTCCGTGTGAGTGCCGTGTCACAGCCGTGACCTGGGCGTCCGCTCTTCGTAATGGATTAATCGCAAAGCGTTCTTGCTGTTCACAGTCCGTACTGGACGTCGGTCTCGAAGCGCGTGAACCCGAGCTTCGTGTAGACCGCGAGCGCCGGGGCGTTGTCACCCTCGACGTACAAGATCACCTGACGCAGTCCGCGCGCCGCGAGGTACCGCAGTCCGGCCAGCGTGAGTGCCTTCCCGAGCCCGCCGCCCTGCGCCCCAGGATCGACGCCGACGACGTACACCTCGCCGACCGGCTCGCCGCCGAAGCGGCCCGGCACCGGCTCGTGCACCTTCGTCCAATGGAAGCCGATGATCTCGGCGGCTTCGTTCTCGGCGAGGAAGAAGCCGTCCGCGTCGAACCACGGCTGTTTCTCCTCGGCACGGACCTCGTCGGCGGTGAGCGCGCCCTGCTCGGGGTGCCAGTCGAAGGCGCGGGCGTTGACCGCGACCAGCGCATCCTCGTCGTCGCCGGGGACGAACGTCCGCAGCTTGACGCCGTCGCGGAGCGTCGGCTCGGGCCAGTCGGCCTTCACGACGTCGGCGTGCAGGATGAGCAGCTCGCGGGTCCGCCCGAGTCCCAGCCGCTCGGCGATCTTCGCTGCGCCGGGGTGGTCACCGTGGGCCCACACGCGGAAGCCCTCGGCGGCGTGCTTCTTGACCTCTTGCGCCAGCGCGAGGCCGTAACCATGGCGGCGATGCGCGGGATGGACGATCAGCTCGGCGACCTGACGACCGTGCGCATCGCCGTCGGTGTCGAGGTGGACGTACCCGACGGGCATGCCGTCGATGCGGGCGAGCAGGTGTTCCCCGCCCTCGAACTCCCGCGGCAGCGATCCATCCGCGGAGACCTCGGGCCGCCCGTCGGCCTCCTTCGCCGCCAGCAGGATCTCCCGCACCGCGGCGTCGTCCCGCTCTTCACTCCACCCAGACAGCTCCATGGCTCCCACTGAACTCTCGCCGAAATGCCGTCCCCGGCTAGTGGGTGGAGAGGTCGGCGGGGAGGGGCACCTCGGGCGCGGGGGCCGGAGCCGGGGCGGGCTTCGGCGTCACGCTTTTGGCGGGCCGCTCGAACTTGTAGCCCACGTTGCGCACGGTGCCGATCATCTGCTCGTGCTCGGGGCCGAGCTTGGCGCGCAGCCGCCGGACGTGGACGTCGACCGTGCGGGTGCCACCGAAGAAGTCGTAACCCCAGACCTCCTGCAGCAGCTGCGCGCGGGTGAACACCCGGCCGGCGTGCTGCGCGAGGTACTTGAGCAGCTCGAACTCCTTGTAGGTCAGCTCGAGCGTCCGGCGACGCAGGCGCGCGGTGTAGGTCGCCTCGTCGATGACGAGGTCGCCGACGCGCAGTTCGGCCTCGACCTGGCCGCTGTTGCCGTCGCGCGTGGTCACCAGCCGCAGCCGGGCGTCGACCTCGGCCGGGCCCGCGGTGGGCAGGAGGATGTCGTCGGTCCGCCATTCCGCGCTGACCGCGACCAGCCCGCCCTCGCCGACGACGGCGATGATCGGGGTGGTGGCCTCGTCCTCACCGGCGCCCTTCAGCAGTCTGCACAGGCTCTTCGCCGAGGCCAGGTCGCTGCGCGCGTCGAGAAGGATGACGTCGCGATGGCCCGCGTCGAGCAGGGCCGTCACCTCGGGGGCGCGGACGCGTACGGTGTGGGGAAGCAGGTCCAGCGCGGGCAGCACCGCGGTGGCGTCGGCCTCCGCGGTGAGTACCAGAAGGTCCAGGCTCATGAGCCGCACCGCCTTCACAAATCGTCGCCTCGAACGTGGCTTCGGTCGGTGCTGAGTGAGAATAGCGGGTGAACGGCCGGAACACCTCCCCTTGCTGGATCGATCACACCTGCTCAAAGACGGGGACGGGGCCACGAGCCCGGACAACAGAGGAGAACGGACGCGATGGTGAACAGGCCCACGACGGCCCCCGGACGCCCTGCCCCACGCCCGGACAACGGGCGCCGCGGACGGCGGATCCGGCGGTGGGTCATCGCACTCGGGATCCTGATACTCCTGCTGGTCGGCGCCGATTTCGGGGCCGCGGCGTTCGCCGAGCACACGATCTCGCAGAAGGCCCGCGCACAGCTCAGCCTGACCGACGACCCGTCGGTGTCCATCCACGGTTTCCCGTTCCTCACGCAGGCGCTCTCCGGTGACTACAGTCACATCACCCTGTCGGCCGCCGGGCTGCCGGTCGGCGACAAACTGCGCGACGTCGCCGTCAACGCCGACCTGAAGAACGTGACGGCGCCGCTGTCGGACCTCACGTCAGGCAACACCAAGTCGATCAAGATCGGCGACCTGACCGCGGCGGTCACCATCAAGGCCGCCGACCTCGCGCGTAACGCCCCGCTGGACAAGGTCGAAAACCTGCGCATCGAGCAGTCCACCGAGGACTACGTCCGCAACGGCGGTGAATCGGGCAAGAGCACGACGCCGACCACCACCACGACGACACCGACCGACAGCGAGAGCCAGGACAGCCCGACCGCGGGCGTGCGCCTGTCGGGCAACGTCCAGATCGCCGGCCAGAAGGTCGAGATCTTCTGCTTCGCGATGATCGAACTGCACGGCAAGGAGATCAGCATCGTCCCGACCCGGCTGCAGTTCGGGAATGACAAGGAGACGACGATCGTTCCGGCTGCTGTGCAGAAGGCACTGCTGCCGAACTTCCGTGCGTCGATCAGCACGGCGAGCCTGCCGCTGTCGGTCACGCCGACCTCCGTCCGGGTCGACAGCGGATCGGTGACGATCAAGGGCAAGGCGAACGACGTCTCGTTCGCGCAGCTGTCCGCGAAGGAGTGAGCGATGGCCGGGTTGTGGGTGCTGCTGGGCACGCTGGTCGTAGCCGCCGCTGTGGGCCTTGGCCTGCGCGCGCGCAACGGCCGGGTCCGCGCACCCCGCCCGGCCGAAACGCGGCCGCTGCCCGAGGCCGTGACCAAGGTGCTCGACCCGGCGGCGGCCGTGACGCTGGTGCAGATCTCGACGACGTTCTGCGCGCCCTGCCGCCACACCCGCGTGCTGCTGTCCTCGCTCGCCGAGAAGACCGGCGGCCTCACCCACGTCGACCTCGACGTCACCGACCAGCCGGAGGTGGCGCAGGCACTGTCCGTCCTGCGCACCCCGACGACGCTCGCGATGACCCCGGACGGCCGTGAACTCCTGCGGGTCGGCGGCGTCCCGCGCGGCGAGGAACTGCTCGACGCCCTGCGCCCCCACCTGGGCGCGACCACTCCGTAGGACGCCTCGGTCTCAATATCCGGGAGTCGTCCCACGGTATGAACGGTGTTCCCACTCTGAGGGAGCACTGGGTACCCTCGCACCCGTGAACAGGCTGCCCACCCCGCTCTTGACGCAACGCCGCGCAGTGGATCTGTGCCGCGTGCGCAGCAGCCTGTGTCCGCGTTTCGCCGGTATGGGCTGACGCACGACCCCGTGCTGGGCCTGCCGGAACACCGCTGAAGCCGTGCCGTCCGCACGCAATTCCGCCTCGCCAAGCAGGAGGATCCCATGTCCGCCGGACCGGCTGTCGACCCGCGGGGACCGCGGTTCGCCGCCATCCTGACCACGATCGTGCTCGCCGTCGTGCTCGTCACCCAGTGGTGGCCGCTGCTCGCGCTGCAGACGATCGTGTTCGCGATCGGCGCGTTCATCGGGCTCAAACCCGCGCCGTACTCGATCCTCTACCGCGCACTCGTCGCCCCGCGCCTCGGCCCGGCGACCGAACGGGAGGACGCGGCGCCGCTGCGCTTCGCCCAGGCCGTCGGCTTCGTGTTCGCACTGGTCGGCACGATCGGCTTCGCGACCGGCGTCGACCTGCTCGGCATCATCGCGACGGCGTTCGCGTTGTTCGCCGCGTTCCTCAACGCCGCGTTCAACTTCTGCCTCGGCTGCGAGATGTACCTGCTCATCAAGCGTTTCACCCCCGCCGCCCGCGCGTCGTAGAAACTCCCGCCCCAGCCCGTACGAAACCCAGAAAGAGAGTCAGCTCCATGAGCCGTGAAGACGTCCTGGTCACCACCCAGTGGGCCGAGGAGAACCTGGACACCCCCGGCGTCGTGTTCGTCGAGGTCGACGAGGACACCACCGCCTACGACGCGGGGCACATCCGCGGCGCGGTGAAGTTCGACTGGCGCAAGGACCTCCAGGACGGGGTGCGCCGCGACTTCGTCGACAAGGCGGGCTTCGAGAAGCTCCTGTCCGAGAAGGGCATCTCGAACGACGACCGCGTGATCCTCTACGGCGGCAACAACAACTGGTTCGCCGCGTACGCGTACTGGTACTTCAAGCTGTACGGGCACGAGAACGTCCAGCTGCTGGACGGCGGGCGCAAGAAGTGGGAGCTCGACGGGCGCGAGCTGAACTCCGACGACGTCAAGCGCGAGCCGACCTCGTACAAGGCCAAGGACCAGGACCTGTCGCTGCGTGCGTTCCGCGACGAGGTCGTCCAGTCCATCGGCTCGAAGAACTTCGTCGACGTGCGTTCGCCCGACGAGTACTCCGGCAAGCTGCTCGCACCGGCGCACCTGCCGCAGGAGCAGTCCCAGGTCCCCGGCCACATCCCCGGCGCGCTGAACGTGCCGTGGGCGAAGGTCGCCAACGAGGACGGCACCTTCAAGACCGAGGAAGAGATCAAGGAGCTGTACGCCGACGAGGGTCTCGACCCCGCGAAGGAGACCATCGCGTACTGCCGGATCGGCGAGCGCTCGTCGATCGCCTGGTTCGCCCTCCGCGAGCTGCTGGGCTACCAGGGCGTGAAGAACTACGACGGTTCGTGGACGGAATACGGCTCGCTGGTGGGCGTGCCGGTCGAGTTGGGAGCGAAGTAATGGCAGATGACGGTTGCGGCGCCCCGGCCCAGGTGGCCACGCCCGCTGACTTCGACACGAACGGCCAGGTCGTCCTCGCCGGCAAGGTGACCGGGGCTTCCGGTCCCGTCGGCGGCGCGTTCGTCCGGCTGCTGGACGGTGGCGGCGACTTCACCGGCGAGGTGGTTTCCTCCGCCGACGGTGACTTCCGCTTCTACGCCGCGCCGGGCGACTGGACCGTCCGCGCGCTGCACCGGACCGGCAACGGCGAGGCCTCGGTGACCGCCGAGGGCCCCGGCCTGCACCAGCTCGCGATCTCGGTCGGCTGAAGCTGCTGAAGGGGGGGGTGTGGATGTGGTGTCATGGTCGGAAGAGAGACAACAGCTCGGCAAATTTGTATTTCTATCACCACAGCGGTGGGGGGTGGGTGGGCGCGAGCGGCGGCG
>NZ_JBHYIK010000003.1:194395-251501 GCF_042739735.1 Amycolatopsis sp. NPDC059027
CCCCGCGCGCTCGCGGGGTCGCCTCACCCGTCTTCGGGCCCCTTCCACCGCTGTCATGGCCACCAACCACCCCTTCATCGCGTCTTATTCGTCGAAAGTCCCCTTCAGCTCCCTGGCCGTGTGCGCCCGCAATTCGGGGCAGTCCTTGACCGGGTCCTCACGGGGACACGACAGGAAATGGCCGAGGAACTTCTCCGCGGCTGCCAGCTTCTCTTGCTGTGCCCGAATTTCCGACAGTCGCGTTTGGACGGTTGTGCGCCAGTCGCCGTGCTGGGGCCCGCGCAGCAGGACGGCGATTTCGTCCAGGCTCAGCATTCCGGTGTCCCGCAGCATCTTCACCATGGCCAGCCGGTGCAGATCGTCCTCGCCGTAGTGGCGCGTGCCCGATTTCCGCGCCGGGCTGACGAGGCCGCGCTCGTCCCAGAACCGCAGGGCGGACGTGGTGATCCCCAGCCAGGCGGCGACTTCCCCGATGGATCGCATGGCACGAGTTGACTTCAAGCCGGGTTGAACCCGCAACCTGTGCGGGTGACCTTGACGAAAACCGTTACCAACACGGGCCGGGCAGGCCTGCTCGCCGCGATCTTCCTCGGCACGTTCATGTCGCTGCTCGACGTCAGCGTCGTGAGCGTCGCGCTGCCCTCGATCCGTCGCGACCTGAACGCCAATTTCGCCGCACTGCAATGGATCATCGACGGCTACACCGTCGCCCTCGCGGCGATGATCCTCTCCGGCGGCACGCTGGGCGACCGCTACGGCCGCAAGCTCGTCTACCTCGCCGGGCTCACCGGGTTCACCCTCGCTTCGCTGGCGTGCGGGCTCGCACCGAACCTCGGTTTCCTGGTCGCCGCCCGTGTCGTGCAGGGTGTCGCCGCTTCGGCGGTCATCCCGGGTGCGCTGGCGCTGCTCGCCCACGCCTTCGACGAGCCGAAGGAACGCGCCAGGATGATGGGGCTGTGGGGCACGATCGCGGGTGCCGCGTTCGTGGTCGGCCCGCTGGTGGGCGGTCCGCTGACCGACGCACTGGGCTGGCAGACGATCTTCCTGGTCAACATCCCGATCGGCGCGGTCGCGGTGTTCGCCGGACTCCGCGGCATCACCGAGTCCGCCGATCCCGGACACGGCTCGCTGGATCTGCCGGGTCAGGCGCTTTCCGTGCTCTGGATCGGGACTCTCACCTACGCGGTGATCGAGGCGGGCCGCGTCGGCTTCACCTCGCTGGTGCTCGTCGTCGGCACGATCGGTCTGGGCGCGCTGGCGGTGTTCCTCGCCGTCGAATTCCGCGCCGCGCATCCGATGCTGCCGGTGCGGCTGTTCGGGCGGCCACGGTTCTCGGTCGCGATCCTCGCGTCGTTCACCCTCGGCTTCGCCGCCTATCCGGCCGCGTTCCTGATCGGGATCTACCTGCAGCAGGCACGCGGTGCCTCCGCGACCGAAGCGGGTGTCCAGATGCTGCCGTACGTGCTGGGCAACGTCGTCGCCGCGTTCGTCGCGGGCCGCCTGTCCGCGCGCTTCGGCGCGAACCGGGTGCTGCCGGTCGGCTACCTGATCATCACCGCGGGGGCGTCCGGCTTCCTGCTGCTCGACGCGGTGACCCCGTTCTGGCTGGTGGCCGCGGTCTTCGCGGTGCTGGGCTTCGGCGGCGGGCTGGCCATCACGCCGACGAACCTGGTCGGACTCGCCGGACTGCCCGGCACCCGCGCCGGGACAGCGTCGGCCACGGTCAACGCCGCCCGCCAGACCGGCACCGCGCTGGGGGTCGCGACGCTGGGCGCGCTGGCGGCACAGCGGGCGGACTTTTCTTCCGGACTCCACCTGGCGATGACGGTCGCCGCGGTCACCCTGCTGGTGGTGACCGTGCTCACCGCGGCGACCCTGCGGGAGGCCGGCTGAGTGGTGGCGGACTATTCTCCCCGGTGTGGAGATCCTGTTTACGACCTTGCTGGTGATCGCCGGTATCGCGGTGCTGTGGTTTGCCGCGTACGTCGTCTACCGGCTGTACGCCGACCAGCGCTGAGCCCATGACCTCGAGTGGCGACGAAGCCATCGCGGCCGCGGAAAAGCGCGCCGAGAGCACGCGTGACCGGAACCTCCCGCAGTTTGACGATCTGCCGATCCCGGCGGACACGGCGAACCTGCGGCTGGGCCCGAACCTCAACGACGCGTGCCTCGCCCTGCTGCCCCTGGTCGGGGTGTGGCGTGGCGAGGGCGAGATCGACTACCCGACGATCGACGGCCCGATCAAGTTCGCCCAGCAGCTCACGATCGCGCACGACGGCAGGCCGTTCCTCTATCACGAGGCGCGTTCCTGGCTGATCGACGACGACGGCAACGTCATCCGCCCCGCCGCCCGCGAGACAGGGTTCTGGCGGCCGCAGGAGGACGACACCATCGAGCTGCTGCTCACCCACAGCTCGGGAATCGTCGAGCTGTACTACGGGAAGCCGCGCAACCAGACGTCCTGGGAGCTGGGCACCGACGCGGTCATCCGCACCGCCACCGCCAAGGACGTCACCGCGGCGAAACGCCTCTACGGCCTGATCAACGGCGACCTCGGCTACGTCGAGGAGCGGGCCATGGTCGGCCAGGACATGCAGCCGCACGCGTCGGCGCTGCTCCGCCGCGTGGTGGGCTGACCGGACGGGTCCCGTGCGCTGGCGGCGGTACGGCGAGCACGCCGCGCTGCTCGACTGCGATTCGCTCACCCAGATGAGTGCCGCGCATGCCACGATCGTGGCCACCCGACCGGACGGCGTCGCCGAACTCGTCCCCGGCGCCCGCACCCTGCTGGTCGTGACGAACCCCGGTTCCTCAGCGCTCGACGACGTCCGCGCACTGCTCGAAGACGCTGACCTCACGCGGCCGCCGTCCACCGCTCCCCGGGAGATCACGATCGAGGTCCGCTACGACGGCGAGGACCTGGCGCTGGTCGCCGAGACGGCCGGACTGTCCGAAAAGGACGTAGTCGACCTGCACACCGGAGCCGAATACACCGTGGCGTTCACCGGATTCGCGCCTGGCTTCGGGTATCTGACCGGGCTTCCCGAACCGTTGCGGCAGCCGCGTCTCGAATCACCGCGGACGCGGGTGCCCGCCGGTTCGGTCGGGGTGGCGGGCGAGTTCACCGGTATCTACCCGACGCCCTCGCCCGGCGGCTGGCGGCTGCTCGGTCACACCGATACGACGTTGTTCGATCCGCACGCCGAGCGACCCGCGCTGCTCACGCCCGGGGATCGCGTCCGGTTCCGGAGCGTGTGATGCGGGCCCTCGAAGTGCTGGCGACCGGCGCGCTCGCGCTGGTGCAGGATCTCGGCCGCCCCGGCTACGCGCATCTCGGCGTGCCGCCGTCGGGCGCTCTCGACGTCGCGGCGTTGCGGCTGGCGAACCGGCTCGCGGGCAATGCCGAGTCGTACGCGGGGATCGAGGCGGTACTGGGCGGGCTGTCCGTGCGCGCGACGACGTCGTGCACCGTCGCGGTGACCGGTCCGCCGGTGCGGGTCCAGGTGGACGGGCGGGACGTCGGTTCCCACGTCGCCGTACACCTGCGGGCCGGGCAGACGCTCACGATCGGCACCCCCTCGACGGGACTGCGGTGCTACCTCGCGGTGTCCGGCGGGATCGCGGCCGAACCGTCGATGGGGAGCCGTTCGCGCGATGTGCTGGCCGAGATCGGGCCCGACCCACTGGTTCCCGGTGTGGTGCTGCCGCTGGGCGCCGTGCACGGCATTCCCGCCGGGGCGGACGTCGTGGTGCCGCCCGTGGCCGCCGCCGAACTCGTGGTGCCGGTGACGCTCGGGCCGCGCGACGACTGGTTCGACGACGTCGCACGCGGGCTGGGAACGTGGTGGACGGTGACGCCGGAATCGAACCGGGTCGGGCTGCGGCTCGACGGGACGCCGCTGCGCCGCGCCCAGGCGTACGCCGAGTCCGAACTGCCGAGCGAGGGCTTACTGACCGGCGCCGTCCAGGTACCCCCGAACGGGTTACCGGTGGTGTTCTTGGCCGACCATCCGACCACCGGCGGTTACCCCGTGGCGGCCACGGTGAGACGGGGATCACTTGATGCACTCGGACAGGTACGGCCAGGAACCAAGCTGCGGTTTGATCCGTCCTGATGGACGTGGAACAGGTAACGGTCACCGGTGGCGGGGGTTTCGTCGACATGAACACCGGCAAGCAGCCGGACCTGCCGGTGGCGCTGCGGATCGCGCTCGCCACCGGCCAGCTGCGCCGCCCGCTCGCCGACACCCTCGACGCCCTCATCGTCCAGCTCGTCGACGGTGACTACCGGATTCTCGGCCCCCTGCGGCTCCCGGAGGGCCGGCTGCTCTCGCCGAGCGCCGACTGGCCGCCCGCCGACGGCGCGCGCGTCACCTACTACCGCACCGCGATCCGCCACGGCCACCTGCCAGTCGCCGTCGTGCTCGCCGACGAGGGCCGCGAACTCATCCTCGACGGCCACCACAAGATCGCTGCCTACCGAGCCGAAGACGTGGCCCCCTGCCTCATCCGCATCAGCCCCGGCACCGCGACCACCGACGCGGACGCCGGCTCCGAGGACGCCGCCGCCTGCTGACCCCCTTGCTCGGGTGTCCCCCACCCGCTCCGGGGGGCGACCCCGCAACCATTCTATCGGCAGGGTAGGACAAGACCCCGGAAAACCAGGGTGAGCGGCAGGAGTTGTCCACACCGGCCGCTACCTGTGGACAACCATCTTCGAGAGCGGAAACCCGCAGGTGCAAGCGTTTGCGACCACGCTGCCCGCTCGCCTCGGCACAGAAGTCCGTGAAGGACTCCTGCCTACCCTGAGCGCCGGTAAGGAGTCCTTCACGGCTCGGCACGAAAGCCCAGAGCCCGGACGATCAGGCGTACTCGGCTTCGTAGGCCGCGACCAGCTCGCCGTGCACCGTGCCGGAGTCGGGCAGCGCGCGGCCGTCCAGCGTGTGCACCCGGGTCAGCAGCCGCACCGACGAGGCCAGGAAGACGCCCTCACCCTCGAGCAGATCCGACACGTGCAGCGGTTCGACCTTCACCGACCAGCCCGCCTTCTCCGCGCCACGGAACAACGCGGCCTGCGTCGTGCCCGGCAGGATGCCGATGCTCGACGGCGGCGTGTAGAGCGTGCGGTCCTTCGCGAGGACGACCGTCGAAGTCGGTCCCTCGAACACGGAACCGTCGGCTGCGGTGAAGATCACATCGCTCGCCCCGCGGCGCGCGGCCTCACGCAACGCGGCCATGTTGACGCCGTACGACACCGATTTCGCGCCCAGCAGCAGCCACGGCGCGCGCTCGGCGAGTTCCGGCGGGAAACCCCGTTCGAGCGTAATCACGGAGACGCCTTCGGTGCGTGCGCGTAGCACCTTCGGGTCGATCTCCATACCGAGCGCGAAGCCGGTCGGCCGCGCGTCGGGATCGCCGTCGACACCCCGGGTGTAGACGAGTTTCAACGCGATTTCCCTGCCGCCGCGCCAGTTCTCGATCACCGTCCGCGCGGTGCGCTCCCAGGCCGCGAGGTCGGGTTCCGGCAGGTCGAGCATCGCGGCGGACCGCGCCAGCCGGTCGAGGTGCGGCCGCAGCTCACGCGGCTTTCCGTCGACCACGAGGATGGTCTCGAACACCCCGTCACCGCGGAGCAGTCCGAGGTCGTCCACCCGGATGTGGGCGGCTTCGGGATCGGCCACAGTTCCGTCGAGAAAGACGAGTACGCGCATGGCGACACCCTACTCGCGCGAAATCACACGGAACCGATACCACAGGACCGATTACGCCGCGGGAAAGCTGGGTACTGAGCCGCGGACCACTCACCCGATACAGGAATCGACCGCGACGTCACACCGAGCCGAAAGACTAGGCTGGTATTCATGCCCTACCACTCACCGCTGCTCGATGCTCCCGGCTCGATCGCGCCGCCCGAGGGACACCCCGAAGCGGGAGTGCCGTGGCACTGGGGTGATCCGTTCGCCGAGCAGCGGACCGCTTCCCGTGGCGTCGTGGTGATCGACCGGTCGCACCGCGAGTTCCTCGCGGTCGCCGGCCGCGAGCGGCTTTCCTGGCTGCATCTGGTCATCTCCCAGCACGTCACCGAACTCGCGGAGGGCAGCGGGACCGAGGCGCTGGTTCTGGACAGCCAGGGCCGCATCGACACCCACATGGTGCTGGCGCACCTCGACGGAACGGTCTGGCTGGACAGCGATCCCGGCGCGGCGGCGACCAGCGCACTGCCGTCGGGCGGACGGCAGACGCTGCGCGAGTACCTCGAAGCGATGAAGTTCTGGTCCGAAGTGGACATTCGCAACGCGACGAGCGAACTGGCACTGCTCAGCGTCCTCGGGCCGGAGGCGGCCAGGGTGCTGAGCGCCGTCGGCGTCGAGGCGGGGCCGGAACCATACGCCGTGACAACGCTTCCCGGCGGCGGGTTCGTCCGCCGGATGCCGTGGCCGGGACGGTCCAGTGTGGACCTCGCGGTGCCACGCGCCGACCTCGCCGAGTGGTGGCGGAAGCTGACCGACGCCGGCGCCCGCGCGGCCGGGTCGTGGACGTTCGACGCGCTGCGGGTCGAGTCGCTGCGCCCCCGCCTCGGCATCGACACCGACGAACGCACGATCCCGCACGAAGTGGGCTGGATCGGCTCCGCCGCACACGTCGCGAAGGGCTGTTACCGCGGCCAGGAGACCGTCGCGAAGGTGCACAACGTCGGCCGCCCACCGCGGCACATGCTGCTTCTGCACCTGGACGGCTCCCCGGAGATCACCCCCGAGACCGGTGACGCGGTGCGCGTCGGTGATCGGGTCGTCGGCCGGGTCGGCAGCGTCATCCAGCACCACGAGCTGGGCCCGATCGCGCTCGCGCTGGTCAAACGCTCGACGCCACCCACGGCCGAGCTGCTCGTCGGCGACGAGGACCGCGTCGTGCAGGCCGCGATCGACCCCGACTCCATCCCGGCCGAGGGCGCCGCGCCCGGCCGGGAAGCCGCGCAGCGGCTACGTGGGTGAAGACTGTGAACCTTCGCCCCTGGCGTAGACCCCGGATGTAGAGCAGGATGACCCCGTGATCGAAGTCCGGCCTGGCGGACGGCGGCGCATAGACCGCGTGCTCGCCCCGGGATACCTCTCCGACCTCGGCGAACTGCCCCTAGCGGTACTTCGCGAGCGCCGGGACGAAGCAGCGCAGGAAGAGACGGATCTGTCCTACCTGCGCCGGTTGCTGCACGCCCGCATCGACATCGTGCGCGCCGAGCAGCAGCGCCGCAGCTCCGGCGGTGCCAGCAGCATCGTCGACCAGCTGGCGAGCATCCTCTCCGACAACGCGCTCGGGCCCGCCGCCGGATCGGGCAGGCACCAGCGGCTCGAACCGTCGCGCGCGGGAGAGCATCGGCGGCACGCCGAGGCGCTGATCGGCGACACCGACCTGACCGACGTCGGCTCTCTAACCGACGAGAAGCTGGCCGAAGCGCTGACGACGTACGCCGCGGAGGAGGCTTCGGTCTCGAAGTACCGGCGTCAGGTGCAAGGCGTGATGGACACGTTCAACGCCGAGATCGCGCGGCGCTATCAACATGGCGCGGCCACCGTCGACGAGCTGCTCGACACCGAACGCGGACGCGGAGAGCGATGACGAACCCGGTACTGGTCGAGGTCGTCCGGTCCGGGGTCGTGGAGAGCGTGCATCGCGGCGCGCTCGTCGTGACCGCGCCGGACGGCGAAGTACGGCTGGAGCTGGGCGACGTCCGGTCGCCGATGTACCCGCGTTCGGCGAACAAACCGCTGCAAGCGCTCGGCATGCTCCGTGCCGGACTGGTGTTCGAGGGCGATGACAGCGTCGAGAACCTGGCGTTGACCTGCGCCTCCCACTCCGGCGAACCGGAACACGTCAAGCGCGTGCTGACGATGCTGGAGGCCGCGGGGCTGACCGAGAACGACCTGGCGTGCCCGGCCGACTACCCGTTGGACGAGTCGAGCAAGCTCGCGGCGCCCGGGCCGCGGAAGGCGTCGATGAACTGCTCCGGCAAGCACGCCGGGATGCTCACGACCTGCGTCCGCGCGAACTGGCCGACCGAGAGTTACGAGGATCCCGCGCATCCGCTGCAGCAGGTCGTCAAGGAGACCGTCGAGGAATTCACCGGCGAGCGGATCGCCGCCACCGGGGTCGACGGCTGCGGCGCGCCACTGTTCGCCTTCCCGCTGCTCGGGCTCGCGAGAGCGTTCGGACGGCTCGTGCGGGACGAGGAAGCGCGCCCCGTCGCCGACGCGATGCGGGCTCATCCGTGGCTGGTCGCGGGGACCGGCCGGGAGGACACCGCGCTGATGTCCGCTGTGGACGGTCTGCTCGCGAAGGGTGGCGCCGAGGGTGTCCAGGCGTTCACCCTCGGAGACGGCACCGCGGTGGCGTTCAAGTTCGACGACGGGCAGAAGCGCGGCGCCGGACCGCTGGCCCTCGCGGTACTGCGCCATCTTGGCGTGGACACCGCGGGCCTCGACGCGCTGCGAGGTGTGGTGCTGGGCGGCGGACGTCCCGTCGGCGAGCTGCGCGTCGTCGGTCTCTAGCGTCAGTTCGCGCGTTCGTGGGCGGACAGGTCGCCCCAGAAGTCGCGCAGTTCGGAGAACAGCTCGGCCAGCTCCTCCACGTTGCCCGACCGCAGCGCGTCGAGGATGTCGTGCACCTCGTCGGCCGTCGTGTCGGACTCCAGGATCGAGTCGCCGAACAGCTGCACCAGCCCGCCGTAGTCCAGCTCGACCACGGAGCCGGAGTGGAAGTTGTCCAGCCAGCGGCGTGTCTCGAACAGCACCCGGCCCGGCCCCGAATCGCCGAACGTCGCCGCCAGCAGCTCACCCGCCTCGCGGGCGCGCTCGCGCGCGTCGCCGATCGCCGTCCGCCAGGACAGCTCCCGTGCCGGATCGTCGCGGCCCGAGCCGAGGACGAGCTTGCGTTCGTCGGGATCGATGAGCACGAACCACGGCAGCGGCACGCTCCACGTCGTCGAGAGCGTGTGCGCGGCGCTCGTGGTCAGATCGGCCATCGCCGCCTTGGTCCGCGAACGGATGCCCTCGGCGCTGAACCCCGCGGCCTCGAGGACCGTGTTCTTCAGTGCCGGGTGCGCGTCACCGAGGAAGGAGACCAGCGCCGCCGCCGAGCGCGCCCGCAGTTCCAACGGGCACACCAGTGGCAGGGGACCGACCTCGCCCCCGCGCCCCGGCGGGACTTCGTCGGGTTCCAGGACGAGGACGTCGGTGTGCACGCTCGCCGCCGGACGGCCGTCCGGGAGTTCCGCGGGCAGCAGTCGCTTCGACCCGCCCAACTGTGACTTGAGCCACAGCAGCTGTTCGCGGCCGCCCGCGTCGACGCGGCGCAGCTTCGCCGCGGCCACCGCCTCACGCAGGCGCGGATCCGGCGGGTCGCCCAGCGCGAGCAGCGGCTCATACACCCGCAGGTAGGCCACGAAGGGTCGGAGCACCACTGCATCGTGGCACGCCGACCAGCGACTATCGCCACCGACCAGCCGGTAACCAGCGTCCGGCGGACACTGAGGCCACAAGCACACCGTGCCACGTCGCATCGAACCCCCGGGACACGGTACGGTGTCAGCAGGAAAGAATTGTCGAGACGATGCGGGGCCGCCGATTCCCCCGGCCGCCCCGCCCCTGTGCGAGGGGGTCGAGCCATGGGGCGCGGCCGGGCTAAGGCCAAGCAGACGAAGGTGGCGCGAGAGCTCAAGTACAGCTCCCACGAAACCGACTTCGATGCTTTGCAGCGCGAGCTGTCGAGTAGTTCCTCGAACGACACCAGGCGTGACGAGGAAGACAAGCGCTACGAAGACCCATACGACGACTACGACGAGTACCGTCGTCGTTGAGCACTCGTGACACACGAGGGTGGTTCCGGGCCTGGCTCGGCAACCACCCTCGTGCGTCGTGTGCTGCCCAGATTTCGCCGTGACGCTCCTTGCCGGTTCGTCGCGGCACGACAAAGGAGTGACGGGTGACCGACGTAGCGCGGGTAGGAGTGGTCGGTGCCGGCCTGATGGGCTCCGGGATCGCCGAGGTGCACGCCAAGGCGGGGCTGGACGTGCTCGTCACCGAGGTGAACCAGCCGGCGCTCGACGCGGGCAGGGCCCGGATCGAGAAGTCACTCCAGCGCGGCGTCAAGAACGGCAAGCTGTCCGCCGAGGACACCGAAGCGGCGCTCGGCAGGCTGCGCTTCACCACCGAGATCGGCGAGTTCGCCGACCGTGACCTCGTCGTCGAGGCCATCCTCGAGCAGGAGCAGGCCAAGGTCGAGGTGTTCCGGCAGCTGGACAAGATCGTCGAGCGCCCGGACGCGGTGTTCGCCTCGAACACCTCCTCCATCCCGATCATGAAGCTCGGGATGGCCACCGGACGGCCCCAGCAGGTCGTCGGCATCCACTTCTTCAACCCCGTGCCGGTGCTGCCGCTGGTCGAGCTGGTCCCGTCGCTGCTGACCAGTGACGAGACCGCCGCCCGCGCCGAGGAGCACGCGACGTCGGCGCTGGGCAAGACCGTGATCCGCTCGCAGGACCGGGCCGGGTTCATCGTGAACTCGCTGCTCGTGCCGTACCTGCTCTCGGCGATCCGGATGATCGAGTCGGGCTTCGCCTCCGCCGAGGACATCGACCGCGGCATGGAGCTCGGCACCGCGCACCCGATGGGCCCGCTGCGGCTGTCCGATCTGATCGGGCTGGACACCATCAAGGCGATCGCGGACTCGATGTACGCGGAGTTCAAGGAGCCGCTGTACTCCTCACCGCCGCTGCTGCTGCGCATGGTGGACGCGGGCCTGCTCGGCAAGAAGACCGGACGCGGGTTCTACTCCTACTCGTAGCCTGGTAGCCGCAACTTTCGTAGTCGGCACCGGGTACTTTCTCGGCTGGTCGCGCTCCGGCGCGGCCGATTGACTGGCGGCATGCCATCCGAGAACGTCGCCACGTTCGTCTTCGCCGCGGGCGCGAACGGCGTGTCCGCCGTGCCGAACGATCTTGTCCTGTGTGGACACCGCTGCGTCGGCGTCGACCTGCCTGGCCAGCGGAGTACCGACGCCCAGTACCGACTGTCCTATCAGGCTCCGCAGGACCTCGAAGCGTTCGCCACCGAACGGTCTTCGCTGGCCGACGTCTCGGTCGCCGAGCAGATCGAGGCGACCGCCGAGGTCGTGCGGCGCGCCGCCGCGCACGGGCCGGTCGTGCTGGTGGGCGCGAGCATCGGCGGTGCGGCGATCAGCCTCGTCGCCAACCAGGTTCCCGAGCTGATCGACCTGCTCGTCTACGACACCGCGCTCTGCTGCACCGCCCTGGCGACGCCGGGCGACTACATGGCCACCCCCGAGGCCGCGTCAAGCCGGACGAGCGCGCTGCTCGGCTTTCTCGCGGCGGACCCGGCCGTGGTCGGCGCCCTCCGGTTCAACTGGCGGACGAACAATCGGGACCTGCTGGAAGCGGGCAAGGCGGCGTTCCTCACCGACGGGACCGACGCGGAACTCTTCGCCTTCCTCAACGCGATGGCCCCGGACGAGCTGATCGCCAAGAGCGCGACGGACTCCCGCGGCGACATCGCGACCTGGGGCCGGATCCCCCGCGTCTACGTGCGGCACCTGCGCGACAACATCATTCCGCTCGCCCTGCAGGACCGGATGATCCGCGAGGCGGACGCCGCGACGCCGGACAACCCCTTCACCGTGTTCGACCTGGACGCCGGTCACGTGCCGAACGCGGCGAAGATGACCGAGCTCATCGCGCTGCTGGACCGCTGCGTACCGGTTCGAAGCTGACCGGGGCGTCGAAAGCGGCTCGGCGGGCGGCCCTGCGCTGAACGACGATCCCTGCGGCGGCCCCTCCGAGGGACGCCTTGGGTGCGCTCAACACACCAAGGGACGCCTTCGGTGCATCGAACGCACCGAGGGGAGCCCTTGGTGCATCGTCACCACGAACGGGACCCAGCCACCGACCCCTGCGTGCCCCGCGGCCAGCCGTGGTTCCGCTGGTCGCGGTCAGCTTCCGGCGTCAAAGGTGACCGGGGCGTCGAAGGCGGCTCGGCGGGCGGCCCTGCGCAGCACCGCCAAGACAGCCGGGCCGACCAGGATGATCGCGGCGAGGTTCGTCACCGCGCGGCCGGTGTCCCAGCCGAGCGTCGAGGAAAGCACCGTGTACGCGAAGAACCGGTGCAGGTTCTCCAACAACGGCGCGCCCGGCACGAACTCCAGGCCCGCGGTGGCCCCGGTCAGCGAGGTCCCGAGCAGGAACGGCCAGTGCCACATGTTCATCAGGAAGCCGAAGAAGTAGGCCGCGAACACCCCGTACACCCCGAGCAGCGCGATTTCGGCCCTGCCCCGCGGCCGTTTCGGCAACAGCCCGGCACCAAGGCCGATCAGCGACGAGGCCAGCATCTGGAACGGCAGCCACGGCCCCACCCCGGCGGTGAGCAGCGCCGAGGTGAACATCGACGTCGAGCCCAGCACGAACCCGAAACCGGGCCCGAACACCCGGCCGGCGAGCACGAGCAGGAAGAACACCAGCTCGATGCCGCCGGTCCCGGCGCTGAGCGGCCGCAGCCCGGCGTTGATCGCGGACAGCACGCCGAGCATCGCGAGCGCCTTCGCGTCGATGCCGCCGCTGGACAGCTCGGCCAGCACGACCAGGATCAGCACCGGCAGGGTGGCCATGAAGATGAACGGCGCGTCCATCCCGTGTGCCTGCGCCCCTGGCTGCGGATGGGCGAACAACGGCCAGACGAACATCGTCACGCCCAGCACAGCGGCCACCGCGAGGACGAGCGCGGTGCGCGGGCCGACCCGTACCACCTTGGTCTGGGTAAGGAAGTCCGTCACTGTCCCAGGGCCTTCGCGACCTCGGCGACGGTGAGCCACGCTTGCGGCGCGAGAATCTTCGCGACCTGCGGAGCGAACGCGGGCGAAGCGACGACGACGTCCTTCGTCGGCCCGTCCGCGACGACCTCGCCCTCGGCCATGACGATCACGCGATGCGCGACCGTCGCCACGAACTCGACGTCGTGGGTGGCCACGACGATTGCCCTGCCCTGTGCCGCCAGCTCGGCGAGCACCTCCGCGAAATGCCGTTTCGCGTGGTAGTCGAGGCCCCGCGTGGGTTCGTCGAGCAGCAGCACCGGCGGTGCCGCGGTGAGCTGAACGGCGAGTACCAGCGAAAGCCTTTGCCCCTCGGACAGGTCACCCGGATGCAGCGCGCCGGCGATGCCGGGGGTGAGCCGGTCGAGCAGGCGCCGCGCGGTGCCGGGCGACGCACCGGATTCGCGGTCGGCCTGCGTACATTCGGCGTCGACCGAATCGAGGTACAGCAGGTCGGCCGGGGTCTGCGGGACGAGCCCGATCCGAGTGCGTGCCTGCCGGGGCTTGAGCGCGTGCGGATCCTCGCCGCCGACGTCGACCTTGCCGCCCGACCGCGGACCGCTGCCCTGCAACGCCCACAGCAGCGACGACTTGCCCGAGCCGTTGCGCCCCATCAACGCGAGGATTTCCCCCTGCGCGAGCCGCAGATCCACCCCGCGCACCGCCGTCACGTCCCCGTACCGGACCTGCACCGCCTCCGCCCGCAACGCCGTGTCACCGGAGGTCGTGACCGCCTGCGGCCCGGCGGTCCCGGAAAGCCGCTCCCGCAGTGCTCCGGCACGGCGGCGGGCATCACGGACGGACAGCGGCAGCGGCGACCAGCCCGCGAGCCTTCCCAGCTCGACGATCGGCGGCGCGACCTCGGCCGTCTCCAGGATCTCCGCCGGCGTCCCCGCCCGCACCGAGCCGTCCCCCGGTAGGTAAAGGAGCCGGTCGGCATACTGCGCGACGCGTTCGAGCCGGTGTTCGGCGACGACGACCGTGGTCCCGAGGTCGTGCACGAGCCGGGTGATCGCGGCCAGCACGTCCTCGGCGGCGGTGGGGTCGAGCGCGGACGTCGGCTCGTCGAGCACGAGCACCTTCGGATGCGCCGTCAGCACCGCGCCGATCGCGACCCGCTGCTGCTGCCCGCCCGACAATGTCCGAAGTGGACGGTTGCGCAGCTCGGCGACGCCCAGCAGGTCCAGGGTTTCCTCGACGCGCTTGCGCATGACCTCCGGCGGGACGGCCAGCTGTTCCATGCCGTACGCCAGCTCCTCCTCGACGGTGTCGGTGACGAACCCGGCCAGCGGATCCTGGCCGACAACGCCCACGACATCGGCGAATTCCCGCGGCGGATGCTGCGATGTGTCCTTGCCCGCGACGCGCACACGTCCCGAGAGACGCCCGCCGGTGAAGTGCGGGACGAGCCCGTTGATCGCCCCGAGGAACGTCGATTTCCCCGCCCCGGTACGCCCGGCGACGAGGCACAGCTCGCCCTCCTCGACAAGTAGGTCCACATTGGACAGTGCCGAGCCGGCGGCGTCCGGATAGGTCACACTGACGCGAGAGAACTCGATCACCGCGCCACCTCCAGCACCGGGACCGGACGCGGAGCGAGCCACGCCGGTACGACGCCGATCAGCAGCGAAAGCGCGTGCCACGGCGAAAGTTCGGGCCAGCGCAAGGGATTCAGCGACGGGTAGAGATCCGCGGCGTCGACGCGCCCGGTCACGAACAGCAGCGCGCACGCGGCCACCCCGGACAGCAACACCAGCGTCTCCTCCAGTCGCCACGGATCCGGCCGATAGCGCGTCCGCCGCACCCGGCGGCCACCGAGGACGAACCCGGCGGTGGCCACGACGAGCCCGGCCATCAGCATCGGTACGCCCAGCCAGGCCGACGTCCCGTCGAGCACGCCGTAGACGCCGACGCACACGCCGATCAGCCCGCCCAGTACACACACGCCGATCAGCACCCGCACCCGCGGGCTCAGGTAGCCGCGCCGCCCGTAGCCGCGGGAATCCATCGCGGCGGCGAGCCGCAGCGAACGGTTCATCGCATCCTCCAGCACGGGGATCACGACGCCCTTCAGTGCCTTCATCCCGCGCTGCCGCCCCGCGCGCAGCCGGCGCGCCCGCCGGACGCGCTGCACGCTCTCCACGAGCTGCGGCGCGACCGACAGTGCGACCGTGACCGCCGTGCCCACCTCGTACAGCGCCCCGGGGACCGCCTTGAGCAGGCGTTTCGGGTTCGCCAGCGCGTTCGCGGCGCCGACGCAGATGATCATGGTCGCCAGCCGCAGCCCGTCGTAGAACCCGCCGAGCAGTTCCTCCGCCGACGTCGGCCCGAGCAGCGTGACCCCGGCCATGACCGACGGCAGCGGGATGCTCGGCAGGGTGAACAGGACATGCCCGCCGTCCTCGCCGCCGATCAGGATCCGGAAGAGGATCCGCGTGGCGAGGACCACGGCGCCGACGTACGCGTAGAGCCGGAAGGCCACCGCCCACGGTGCGTCACTCCGCCGGTTCGCGACGACGAAGCCGACTACCGCGATGATCAGCCCGAGCAACAGCGGATTGGTCGTATGGCTGGCCGCGACGGCCAGCGACAGCGCCCAAACCCACCACGCGCCGGGGTGCAGCGTCCGCGGCGCGCGGCCGAAACTACCGAGCGCCACGTTTGCGCCGCGCGGCGACGATCCCGGCCGCGCCACCGATCACCACGAGAGCCGCCACACCGATCACGACACCCCACGGGAAGCCGCCCGACTCAGCCGGGACACCAGCCGACGACGTCGTCGCGGGCTGCTGCGCCGGACGAACCGGAGCGACCCGCGGCGGCGGGTTGGTACCGAAGGACTTTCCGCGCCAGAACGACCATCCCTCGAAGCCGCCCAGCGCGGGCTTGTGGGTCATCGCGCCCTCCTGGCTCGACACCCAGGCTCCGTTCGCGCCGTTCCAATACCCCCAGAAGTCCGTGGCCGAGGGCATCGCGGCGCACGATTCGGCGTCCGGCCCCGGTTTGCCGTCGATCCGGCAGGCCACCGCGAGCCCGAAGCGCTGCGAGCCGGTCACGGTGAAGCCCGCGTTCTGCAGCGCGGTCACGCCGTTCGGCTGATCACCGGGAGCACACCGGACCACCGGCTCGCCGCCGAGATCCCCGAAGTCGACGATCACCGTGACCCCGGCGCCGTCCTGGCAGTATCCCGGGCTGCCCTTGCCCTGGTCGGCGGCCGCGGACGTGACCGCACCGGCCCCGCCGAGCAGCACGAGCACACAGACGGCGAGCAGCCTCGCCAGGACCGCGGCCGGCTGACGTGTGAAAGACATCGGGCACCTTCCCCTTGTCCGTCGAAGGCGCCCCCGACCGGCGCGCGACGGCGTCAGCCCCAGGACCCCGCAGATGGACCTCGACATCGGAGTCGCACCAGGCACGGGCGATCCGGCTCACGGCGAGGCCGTTCACGGTTGCGGGTCAGCGCCGGACTTTCACCGGCTTCCCCCGGGCGAGGTGTCTAACCCGCTGACGTTAACCCACGGGAGGTGGGCTCCGGAAGCGACGCGAACCACACATACACTCACCGATCGTGGGACACGGACAGCTTCGAGTCGGCCTCATCGGCACCGGTCCATGGGCACGGACGGTGCACGCACCGGGCCTCGCCGATCACCCCGGGACGACGCTGAGCGCGGTCTGGTCCCGCCGTCCCGAAGCCGCCCGGGAACTCGCCGACGCGCACTGCGCCACCGCCGTCGACAGCATCGAGGAGCTGTTTTCGCAGGTGGACGCCGTCGCGTTCGCCGTTCCACCCGCTGTGCAGGCCGAGCTGGGCGTGCTCGCGGCCGAGGCGGGCAAGCACCTGATCCTGGAGAAACCGCTTGCCGCCGACCTCGCCGGGGCGCGCCGCCTCGCGGACGCCGTCGACGCGGCAGGCGTCGCCACCCTGATGGTGCTGATCCTGCGGTACGCCGAGCAGACCAGGGAATGGCTGGACGGGATCGCCGAAGCGGGCGGCTGGCGCGGTGGCGGGGCCCGGTGGCTGTCCGGCGCGCTGCTCGGCGGCCAATACGCGGGTTCGAGCTGGCGGACGGATTCGGGCGCGCTCGCCGACATCGGCCCGCACGCGTTCGACCTGCTCGACGCCGCGCTCGGCCCGATCACGGACGTCCTGGCCGCGCACCGCACCGACGACGACCTCTGGCAGCTGCTCTTCGCGCACGAAGACGGCGCGACCAGCACGGCGACGTTGACCCTGCGGCTGCCGATTCAGCCGACCGTGGTCGAGGTCGCGGTCTACGGCGAGCACGGCTACCGCACGCTGGGCCGGAAACCGGGCGCGGCGCGGGAGTCCTACACCGCGCTACTGGACGACTTCGCCGCGATGATCGCCAGCGGCACCACGGCACATCCCTGCGACGCGCGGCGCGGCCTGCACCTGCAGACGATCATCGAACGCGCGCGGGAAGTCGCGGACGGTAGCGGTCACCCGCAGTAGTACACAGCCGGGCGAAGTCTTTTTTCGTTGTGACGTAATACTTTTCCGCGTCCTGTCGAAATTCATCCACAGGGTTGTCCACAGCATCCACTGTGGACAGTGCCCGCTCGACCCAAGCACGGTTCCCGGCGGCTCGCCAACCGAAGATCACCGAATAGTGCGCCCCCTTAAACATGCCAAGTGGATCTTGCGGTGCAAGAGTGATCTTGCGGCGAGCCGATCTCGACAGTCGGGGAAGGGGACGGATGGCCGAGTTGCTGCACGTCTTCGGGGACATGATCCCGTTGTCGATCCTGGCTCTGTGCTACGCGTTCTTCGCCTGGCCGGTGCTCACCGCACACCGGGCGCGGATCGGCCCCCGTCGCCACGCGAGCGCCACCGCGGCACTGGACGTCACCCTCTGCACCTTCGGCGCACTGGTGCTGCGCCTGGCGACGATGCAGGTAGGAACGTCGCACGAGAGCATCCTGAACCTGGCACCGGGCACCGACCTGGTCGAGACGTTCTCCTGCGGAAGCGCGTTCTGGCAGACCACGGGCAACCTGCTGCTGCTCGTGCCGCTCGGCGCGTTGCTCCCGCTGCGCGTGCCCGCGCTGCGTTCGCTCCTGCGGGTCATGTGCACCGCGATGGCGACCTCGACGGCGATCGAGGGCACGCAGTACCTGATCCACGTCGGCCGCGTGACCTCGACCGACGACGTCATCCTCAACACCGTCGGCGCGACGCTGGGCGCGGCGCTGACCCGGCGGGCCTGGCGCGTGCTCGACCGTCTCGGCGCTCCCGAGCCCGCCGCGATCCCCGTCCAGCGCCGCCGGACGATCTGCACCTCACCGCCCCGCACGCTGCGCGTCCCCCGCTCGGTGTGGGACACGCGCTACGCGACCTGCCCGAACGAGGCCAGAACGGCCGAGGGGAACGCCGCCAGACGTTCCGGCTGAACCGCCGTTAATCACTTGCCCCGCGTGCGAGACTTCTCCCGACAGCTCCTCCTTCGAGCCAAGGACAGCCATTTGCCAACCGTCGCCATCGGCGTCGGTCGCAGCTAGGCCCGACGCCGCACCCCAGCGTCCTTACGCCCACGTGGCGTTTCCTTGTCCTGCTCGAAAGGCAGTCCGAAGTGTCATTTCTCAGCTTCGTCCAGTCCTACATCCGCACCATGGCGGCCCGCGGCCGCGAGACCGAGCGGATCGGCCCGTTCCTGGCCACCTACTCCACCCACACCGATCACCCGATGCTCAACTACGCCGTGCCGGACGACGGCGCGGTGCCGACCACGGCCGACGTCGACGCGCTGACCGAGGCCTACCGGCAGCGCGGCCTGATGCCCCGGCTGGAGTTCCTGACCGAGGTCATCCCGGCCGCCGAGGCCGTACTGCACGAGCGTGGCTACGCCCTCGAACGCCGGGTCCCGTTGATGATCTGCGCGCCGGAGGACGCGGTGGCGTGGCCGTGCCCGGACGACATCACGCTGCTGACGCCGGAAACCGACGTCGAATTCCTCGCGATGATCAACGCCCAGCGCGAGGCGTACGACGAGCCCGATCCGGCAAGCGACGACGACATCGCGTCGATGCGTGACCTGCTCGGCCGCGGCGGGCTCGCGGTACTGGCCGTGCACACCGCCACCGGCGACCCGGTCGGGGGTGGGGTCGGCACCGCGCTGGTCGACGCGACCACCGAGATCGCCGGGATCGGCGTGCGCGAGCGGTATCGGCGGCGCGGGATCGCGGCGGCGCTCACCTCGCAACTCACGCTCGAGGCACACCAGCGGGGCGGGAAGACGGTGTTCCTGACCCCGGCTGGCGAACCGGAGGAACGCCTCTACGCGCGGATCGGCTACCGCCGCGCCGCCGAATGCGTCCACCTCTCGCTGGCCTGACGCAAACGGAGTTCAGTCGTCGAAGCGGCCGCCGCGGCCACGTTTGACCTGGGCGCGGCGCTTCTTCGCCGCCAGCCGACGTTCCTTCGAACCCCGCGACGGCTTCGTCGCGCGCCGACGCGGCGGAGGCGGTGCCGAGGCCTCGAGCAGCAATGCCGCGAGACGGTCCCGCGCCGCTTCCCGGTTCATCAGCTGTGAGCGATGTTCACGGGCGACGATCGTGACGACGCCGTCGACCAGCCGAGACCGTAGCCGGGAAACGATCCGCTCCCGCAGGTCCTCGGGGATCGACGGCGACCGGACGACGTCGAAGGACAGCTCGACCCGCGAGTCGGTGGTGTTGACGCCCTGGCCTCCCGGGCCCGACGCCCGGGAGAACCGCTCGCTCAGTTCGGCGTCCGGGATCACGAACCGGGCGCCGACCACCACGTCCTCAGCCATGCCTCCAGTGTGACAGCCGGAGTCGAACCGATTAGCGGTTCAGAAGCGCGGGTGGTCACCCGAGAGCACCGCGCGCGGCCCGTCCGGGTCCTCCGCGGGCTGGACGTCACCGAGAATCCACGCCGGGACATGCCGCGCGGTCAGCACCGCGAGCGCCCTGTCGACGTCCTCGGCACCGACGATCGCGACCATGCCGACGCCCATGTTGAACGTCTTCTCCAGCTCGGCGCGTTCGACCTTGCCGCGCTGCCCGATCAGTGCGAACACGGGCGCCGGCGTCCAGGTCCCGCGATCGAGCCGCGCGACAAGCCCGCGCGGCATGACCCGCGCGAGGTTCGCCTCCAGCCCACCGCCGGTGACGTGCGCGAACGTCCGGACCTCGGTCTCGGCCACCAGCGCGAGGCAGTCCTTGGCGTAGATCTTGGTCGGCTCCAGCAGCTCCTCACCGAGCGTGCGGCCGAACTCCTCGACGTGCCCGTCCAGCGGCATCCGCGCGATGTCCAGCAGTACGTGCCGGGCCAGCGAATACCCGTTGGAGTGCAGCCCGGACGAGCCGAGCGCGAGCACCACGTCACCGGGCCGCACCCGCTCCGGGCCGAGGACGGCAGAGGCCTCGACGACGCCGATGCCGGTACCCGAGATGTCGTAGTCGTGCTCGGCCATCAGGCCCGGGTGCTCGGCGGTCTCCCCGCCGAGCAGCGCGCACCCTGCCTGGACACAGCCCTCGGCGATACCGCCGACGAGCGCCGCGACCTTCTCCGGGATGACCTTGCCGACGGCGATGTAGTCCTGCAGGAACAGCGGCTCGGCACCGGTGACGACGAGGTCGTCGACGACCATGGCGACCAGGTCGATACCGACCGTGTCGTGCTTGTCCAGCGCCTGCGCGACCGCGATCTTGGTGCCGACCCCGTCCGTGGACGAGGCGAGCACCGGCTCCTTCCACTTGTCCAGCTTCAGCGAGAACAGACCGGCGAAACCGCCGACACCGCCGCGCACCTCCGGCCTGCTCGCCCGCTCCGCGTGCGGCTTGAGCAGCTCGACGGCTTTGTCACCGGCATCGATGCTGACCCCGGCGGCGGCGTACGTGGCGCTCGTGGACTCGCTCACGACTGGTGGACTCCAAATCTGGGAAATGGTCTACGGACGCCGAACGGCGTCCTCGGCACCGTACCCGGCAGGGGTGACCGGCGTTGCCGCGCCATTGACCGAGTCGAGGCTTTCCAGCAGATGTTTGCCGATCAACGCGTCCTCGGGCAGCGGAATCGGGTACTCGCCGGAGAAGCACGCCGTGCACAACCGCGACTTCGGCTGCTCGGACGCCGAGACCAGACCGTCGAGCGAGATGTAGCCCAGCGAGTCGGCCCCGATCGACCGGCGGATGCCGTCCAGGTCGACGCCGTTCGCGACCAGCTCGGCCCGCGAGGCGAAGTCGATGCCGTAGAAACACGGCCAGCGCACCGGCGGCGACGCGATCCGGACGTGCACCTCCAGCGCGCCCGCCTCGCGCAGCATCCGCACCAGCGCGCGCTGGGTGTTGCCGCGGACGATCGAGTCGTCGACCACGACCAGCCGCTTGCCGCGGATGACCTCGCGCAGCGGGTTCAGCTTGAGCCGGATGCCCAGCTGGCGGATGGTCTGCGAGGGCTGGATGAACGTCCGGCCGACGTAGGCGTTCTTGACGAGGCCGGAGCCGTACGGGATGCCCGAGCCCTGCGCGTACCCGATCGCGGCCGGGGTCCCGGACTCCGGCACCGGGATGACCAGGTCGGCCTCCGCCGGGTGTTCGCCGGCGAGCTTGCGGCCGATCTCGACGCGGGTCGCGTGCACGCTGCGGCCGGCGATCGAGGTGTCCGGACGCGCCAGGTAGACGTACTCGAACACGCAGCCCTTGGGGTCCGGATTGGCGAACCGCGAGGAGCGCAGCCCCTCCGCGTCGATCGCGATCAGTTCACCGGGCTCGACCTCGCGGACGAAGGACGCGCCGACGATGTCCAGCGCCGCCGTCTCGCTCGCGACCACCCAGCCGCGTTCGAGCCTGCCGAGCACCAGCGGATGCACGCCGTGCGGGTCACGGGCGGCGTACAGCGTGTTCTCGTCGGAAAAGACCAGGCAGAACGCGCCGCGCAGGGTCGGCAGCAGGTCGAGCGCCGCCGCCTCGATGCCCTTGTCCGCGGCGTTCGCGGCGAGCAGGCCGCAGACCAGGTCGGAGTCGCTGGACGAGCCGGTGAGCCCGGCGTGCGGCTTGAGCCCCGCCTCGGCGGTCCGGTCCCGCAGCTCGGCGGTGTTGACCAGGTTGCCGTTGTGGGCGAAGGACAGGCCGCTGCCGGTCGCGGTGGTGCGGAAGATCGGCTGCGCGTTCTCCCAGATCGTCGACCCGGTCGTCGAGTACCGGCAGTGCCCGACGGCGATGTGCCCCTGCAGCGACTGGAGCACCTGCTCGTCGAAGACCTGGCTGACCAGGCCGAGGTCCTTGAAGACCACGATCTGCGAGCCGTCGGAGACGGAAATGCCCGCGGCCTCCTGGCCACGGTGCTGGAGTGCGTACAACCCGTAGTAGGTCAGCTTCGCGACCTCTTCTCCGGGCGCCCATACGCCGAAGACACCACACTCTTCGCGGGGCTCCGGATCGGGTTGGTCGGGTGCGGACTGTCCTGCGGGGGACGGGTCGGAAACCACCGAGGTGCTCCCAGGATGACGTGGTCAGGCCACGTCCAGTGTAAACGGTCCGGTTATGAATCCGGCCTCACCCGGCGTGGTCCTGCCCACTTCGGATTACCCACTGCCCCAATGACACAACCCCGGTACAACGCTCCGTGAACACCAGAGCGCGCCCCGCCACCCCGGACACGGGGATTTCGGCAAGGGCGCGCTCAGGGACACCGCCGGACTCCGGGGGACGACACCCGGAATCGAGGAAAAGGCTTACTCGTCGGGGAGCGCGAGCACCTCGGTGAGGACCTGCGCCCCTTCGCCGCGCGAGCGCCACAACCACCGCTCCGGCTCGAAGATGTTGTCCTCCGTGCCGGGCATCCGGGTGGCCTCGACGTCGTCTTCGGCGTTGAGCCGGACGACGTCGACCACGTGGTCGTGGACCCGTACGCCGACGACGGCCGACACCTCGCCCCGATCATCACTCTGGTGCACGAACTGATACCCCCGGGAAATCAGTTCCTGCAGCCCGGATTCGATATCGGTGATTTCGGGCACGAGGACATCACTGGAGGACATCGTCGAATTCACCATCCTTGGCGCCTGCGAGAAATGCGGCCATTTCCGCACGGGTGTACACCAATGCCGGACCGGTCGGAAATCGCGAATTGCGCATCGCGACATCCCCGCCGGCCAACGGCGCGACTTCCACGCAATTCCCGACGGCGCCGCTGTAGCTGGCCTTGCGCCACTGGGCGCCCGCCAGCCGGTCGGCCGGTATGCCGTTCTCGAACCGCTCTGCCATGGTCCCCACCTTCCCGAACAGTGAAGCCTGGACGATGCGCTCTCCTTCGGAGATGCATCTGCATGTGCATTTGCCTGTGAGTAGGACGCTAGCACGCGCTCCTGCAGCGGTAAATGCACGTGCAGAAGTTTTTGCAACTTTCTCGCTATGTAATAAACGCGCTGTTGAAAACCACCCTGACGAGCGGATAAAGCGTGGCTCGTTCAGGTCTACGACTACGAATCGTAACCATTTTCCGGACCTATTGCCCCAATCGTGGAAACGCGAAAGGGATGTCAGATTTCCTGACGACGCTTCGCGATCATCGAACGACTGCGTTCCGGCGTCTCCGCGTCGACCGCGAGCATGTCGAGAGCACGGCTGTACTTCTCGATCTCGTCCCGCTTCTCCAGGTAGTGCGCGCCGGTGAGGTACTCGACGTAGGCGATGTTCGGCAGCTCCGGCTCGGCGAAGCGCAGCAGGGAGAACGCGTGCTCCGCGGACAGGCCGCTGCGGTCGTACGGCAGGATCTGCACCGAGACGTGCGGCAGCGTCGTCATCTCCATCAGGTGCTCGAGCTGCTGTTTCAGCACCTTCGCGCCGCCGATCGGGCGGTGCAGGACCGACTCGTCGAGGACCGTCCACACCCGGGGCGAGTCCGGCCTGCTGAACATCTTCTGCCTGCGCATCCGGAGCGCGACCTTCTGGTCGATCCGGTCGTCGGCCATCTCGGGACGGCCGTGACTGAAGATCGCCCGCGCGTACTGCTCGGTCTGCAGCAGACCGGAGACGAACAGCGGCTCCCAGATCTGGATCCGCGACGCGGCCTCCTCCAGGCCGACCAGTCCGGAGAATCAGCTCGGCATGGTCTCGTTGAAGCGCCGCCACCAGCCGGGTTCGTTGGACTGCTTGACCAGCTCGAGGAACGTTTCACGGTCCTTCTCGTCGCTGACGCCGTACATCGTCAGCAGATCCGTGACGTCGCGTTCCTTGAAGCCCACCCGGCCCAGCTCGAGCCTGCTGATCT
Organism: Amycolatopsis sp. NPDC059027; assembly: GCF_042739735.1. NCBI lineage: Bacteria > Bacillati > Actinomycetota > Actinomycetes > Pseudonocardiales > Pseudonocardiaceae > Amycolatopsis > Amycolatopsis sp. NPDC059027. The sequence continues at coordinate 218,526 of NZ_JBHYIK010000003.1, forward strand.
TGGACTCCGAGCCACGGATGCTGTAGCCCGCCTGCTGACGGGTGATGCCCGCTTCTTCGCGCAGCCGTCGCAGCTGCGAGCCGAGGATCATCCGGCGCGCGGTCGGACCCAGGCTCTGCTCACCACTGGACGCGTTGACCGCGTTCATGATCAGCCCTTCCGTACGACACGAATCTTCACCAGGAGATGCCAGTCCAGCTACTGAAAGTACACGCACCGGAGGCTGCCGCATAGGGATGGCTCGTGTTTACCGCGCGAGTACGTAGCTCTACTCTAAGTAGAGTAGAGATTTCCCCCACACCTTGCGAGGCCGTGATGACCGGAGCCACCAAATCGGAGCGATCCGTACCTGTCGGCGTGGACCCGACGCGGGCGAGTATCGCGCGCGTCTACGACGCGTTCCTCGACGGCAAGGACAACTACGAGATCGACAGGGAGACCCTGAACAAGGTGCTCTCGGTGGCACCGGAGGCGAAGGACCTCGCGACCGAGAACCGGTCCTTCCTCATCCGCGCCTGCCGGTTCATAGCCAGCCAGACCGGGATCACCCAGTACCTCGACTGCGGCTCGGGACTGCCCACCGTCGAGAACACCCACCACGTCGTCCAGCGGCTGGTCCCGGAGGCCACCGTCGTCTACGTCGACAACGACCCGGTGGTGCTCGCGCACGGGCGCGCGCTGCTGGAGGAGAACGAGAACACCCACTTCGTCTCGGACGACATCTTCGTGCCGGAAGACCTGATGAACAACAAGGACGTCCGCGAGTACATCAACTTCGACGAGCCGGTGGCGTTCCTTCAGCTGGGGACCCTGCACCACTACAACGGCCCGAAGGAGCGTCCCGCCGAGATCATGCGCGAGTTCGTCTCGTACCTCGCGCCGGGCTCGTTCGTCGCGGTCTCGCACTTCCTCGACCCGCAGGACGAGCACAGCCAGACCGCCCGCAAGATGGAGGACATGTTCCTGCACAGCCCCATGGGCTCCGGGACGTTCCGCACCAAGGAGGAGATCGAGGGGCTGTTCCCCGGCCTCGAGATGGTCGAGCCCGGTGTGACCCGCTGCGTCGACTGGTGGCCGGACGGCCCGCGCATCAAGGACCTCAGTGCCGCCCAGCACTGCATCGCGGGCGGCGTCGGCTTCAAGCGCTGAGTCAGATCCGCAGCAGGGGCAGCCACCGGGAGAGATCGGCACGCGAGCCGGAAGCGCTCACACGGCCGGTCTCGACCGCGGCTGCCCACTCGACGCGGCCCGTGGCGAGTTCGAGCCAGGTCCGCGGGTCCGTTTCGACGACGTTCGGCGGGGTGCCCCTGGTGTGCCGGGGCCCCTCGACGCACTGGACGGCCGCGAAGGGCGGCACGCGGACTTCGACACTGCGGCCCGGCGCGTCCGCGGCCAGTGTCCGCAGGCTCAGCCGGACCGCCGCGGCGAGTTCCGGCCGGTCCGGATCGGGGGCGTTCCCGTTCAGCCAAGGGGAAATTGCCGACACCGCCGCGCGTAACTCAGCGGGGTCGACCGAACGCGAAGAGACCATGGGGAAACAGTAGAGTGGCAGAACTAGATCCTTCAGGCACCCGGGACGTAGGGATGGCGATGGCGCAGCGGGACGAGGCAGATCGGATGGTTTCGCAGACTCCCGCGGGAAGGCCGGGTAAACCGGGTGGCCGGGGCAAGCCGGGCAAGACCGGCAAGCCGGAGATCACCGCCGAGATGCGCCGCAACGCGCGTGCCAACCCGAACAGCTGGCTGTACGTCATCGACGAGGCCTTCGACCCCAACGGCCCGGTGCCGTCGTGGGCCGTGGTCGGCGCCTATCCGGTCAACGCGGACGGGGACATCGTGGCGGACTTCCACCCCAACGACCGCTACCGGCCGTCGCCGAAGGCGCTGGGGTTCCCCGAACCGAGCAGCGAGCTCGAACGACTGCTCCAGCTCGTGCGCACCGAGCACCGGCCCGCCGAGGACCTCCCCCGCGTCATCCTGGACTCGACGCTGTTCGTGTACGCGATGTCGCCGGTGCAGCGCACGGTGATCGGCTTCCACAACACCGACGGGCGCGTCATGGTCCCGGCGTACACCGCGAAGTCGATGGTGCCGAAGGAGTGGCCGCACGCCAGGGCGGTGCTGGGGCGCGACATCGTCGGGCTGCTGGGCGGACACCCGGTGGCGATCAACCCGCACGACCGGATCACCGCGGTCGTGCCTGCCGAGCACCTGATCCGCGCCCTCGCGGACGAGCGGAAGTAGGCCCCGCGACAGTCCGTGAAGGCCTCCTTCACGGCATTCGGCGACACCTTCGGGTGATCAAGGTCGCCCCACTCGCGTCACACGGGCATCGTGAGCCTCATCGGAGTACGTGCGTCCGGTGAGGGAGAGTCGAGGGTGAAGCATCGTCCGATCCGCGGCGTCGCCGCGATCGCCGCCGGAATCGTGTTGTGCGGCCAGGCGCCCGCGTCCGCCGGGGAGTACCGGCAGGTCACCGGCCCCGAGGACCACTACGCGGGCTCACAGATCGAGCGGTACGAGGGTGCCGGCGGCGTCCCGAACCTTCGCTACAGCGCCGAGGACCAGGTCCTCGGCCACGACGTCAGCAGCCATCAGGGCCCGGTCGACTGGCCGGGCGCCTCGGGGGCGGGCGCCCGGTTCGTCTACGTCAAGGCGACCGAAGGCGTCACCTACACCAACCCGCAGTTCACCCAGCAGTACGACGGCTCCCACAGCGTGGGGCTGGTCAGGGGCGCCTACCATTTCGCGCTGCCCGACGTGTCGAGCGGCGCCGCGCAGGCGAACTACTTCGTCGATCACGGCGGCGGCTGGGCCGGCGACGGGAAAACGCTGCCTGGCGCGCTCGACGCGGAGTACAACCCGTACGGCGAGACCTGCTACGGCAAGGACGCGGCGGGGATGGTCGCGTGGATCCGGGACTTCGTCGGCACCTACCGCGCCCGTACCGGCCGCGCGCCCATGATCTACACCTCGACCAACTGGTGGCGGCGCTGCACCGGCGACAACGGGAGCTTCGGCGACATCCCGTTGTGGCTCGCCCGGTACGACACCCAGGTCGGCCCGCTGCCCGCGAGCTGGGCCACCCAGACGATCTGGCAGTTCGCCAACCACGGAGCGCTCCCCGGCGACCAGAACTGGTTCAACGGCCCGCTGGACCGGCTTCGGACGCTGGCCAGGGGCTGACCCAAAGGGTTAGTGACTCACGAAGTAAAGATCAACTCCCCGGGAAATTCACTCACGTGAGTGCTCAATTTCACGGAATTCGGTGACAAACCCGCACCCGGTAGCTAAGAATCGTGCCTGGGCGGCTACCTGCAGTAAGCCGTCCTCAGCGAGGGTATCTGTGAAGGGAATCCGATGATGTCCACTTCCCGAAGAGGCCGGCGATCCGCTCTGCTCGCCGCTCTCGCCGTCCCCACCGTGGCGCTCCTGCTCGGCTCCACGGTCCAGGCGACGGCCGAACCGTCCCCCACCACCAGCAGCGCGTCCGCCATCGACCAGGATCACGAACTGGGGTCCCAGATCCGCCGGGTCGAAGGCGACCAGTCCACTCCGGACACCCGCAAGGCCGCCGAACAGGCCCGTGGCACGGACGCGATCGGCCAGCAGGTCGACGCGTCGGTCGCCGGGATCGACGTGTCCGGTCACCAGGGCAACGTCGACTGGGCGAACTGGTGGAACCAGGGAAAGCGCTTCGCCTACGTCAAGGCGACCGAGGGCACCGGGTACACCAACCCGTACTTCGCCCAGCAGTACAACGGCTCCTACAACGTCGGCATGATCCGCGGCTCGTACCACTTCGCGCTGCCGGACCGGTCCAGCGGCGCGCAGCAGGCGAACTACTTCGTCGACCACGGCGGCGGCTGGTCCCGTGACGGCAAGACCCTGCCGGGGGCCGCCGACCTGGAGTACAACCCGTACGGCGCGACCTGCTACGGCAAGAGCCAGGCCGCCATGGGGGCGTGGATCAGGGACTTCCACGACACCTATCACGCCAGGACCGGCCGCTGGCCGGTGTTCTACACGTCGACGAGCTGGTGGAGCCAGTGCGTCGGCACGTCCCAGCAGTTCGCGAGCACGGTGCCGCTCTGGGTGGCGCGGTACGCCTCCGCGCCCGGCACCCTGCCCTACAACTGGGGTTTCTACACGTTCTGGCAGTACTCCTCGAGCCCCATCGACCAGAACGTCTTCAACGGCGCCTACGACCGGCTCCAGGCGCTCGCGAACGGCTGACCTGCCCCGTCACGATCGATTCAGGCTCCCGGTCCCGCCGCCCCTTCGGGTGGCGCGGCCGGGAGCCGCTTTTGTGTCCGGTTGTCTCACCTTGCACAATGCTGCTGTCGAGGTCTGGGGGAACCACCGGCGTACGCCGTCCGTCAGATCGCGCGAAGCACGGCGTACACGGAAGGCGAGACCGATGACGTATCCACCGCAACCGGGTGCCTCGCCGCAGCCCGGCGGGTGGGATCCGGGCACGCCGCCGTCGCCGTACCCCCAGCAGCAGAGCCACTGGGACCCGAACGCGCCGCAGGGCGGCTATCCCGGGCCACCGCCGGAGCCGCCGCGGAAGAACCGGACCGGCCTGTGGATCGCGGTCGCCGTCGCCGTGGTCGTCGTCATCGCGCTGAGTGTCACCGGCTTCGTCGCGCCCGGGTTCTTCCTCGGCAAGAACGAAAGCAGCGCCGCTCCGCCGACGAGCCCATCGAGCACGTCGAGTGCGACCGGGGCGCCGGGCCTGCCCAGCGGCATGCCCGTCCCGCCGTCACGGCCCGGCACCGGAGCACCGCCACCAGCCAAGAGCAGTGAAGGCCCGGCACCGGCCGGCGGACGCCAACTGGTCGAAACGGTCCTCGCGAAGCTGAACGCGAAGGACGCCGCGGGCGCGAACGCGCTGGTGTGCCCGGGGATGGAGGAGCTGGTGAAGGACGCCGTCACGCGGGCGACCACCGGTGACCCCAGGCTCACCGCGGAGGAGCCGACCGGCAGCGAAGACACCGCCCTGACCCAGCTCGGCGGCACCCTCGACGGCAAGAAGGCCGCGGGCTTCATCACCGCGGGCAACGTGGGCGGCAACTGGTGTGTCGCCGGTCTGTTCGTGTTCGCATGAGGCCATCACCCAAGACTGAGCCAGAAGACTGAGCCAGCGGAAAGGCAAGAAAGATGACCTACCCTCCCCAGCCGGGACAGCCTGGCCAGCCCTACGGCCAGCAGCCTGATCCGTACGGCCAGCAACAGCCGCCGTCCGGCGGATTCGGGCAGCCGCAGCAGCCGTACCCGACCCAGCAGTACCCGCAGCAGGGCGGCTGGGACCCCAACGCCGGTCAGCAGCAGTACCCGCAGGGCGGCTGGGACCCGAACGCCCAGCAGCAACAGCAGGGCTGGGATCCCAACGCGCAGCAGCAGTGGGACCCGAACAACCCGGCCTACACGCAGGGCTTCGGCGGCCCGCCCGCGCCGCCGAAGAAGAAGGGCCTGCTCTGGCTGTGGATCACGCTCGGCGTGGTCGTGGTGCTGGGGGCGGTCTTCGGCATCACCGGCTTCCTCGCGCCCGGCTTCCTGGTCAGCAAGGACGAGGACGGCGCGCAGAAGACCGCGCAGTCGATCATCGACGGGCTCAACAAGCACGACAACGCCGCGCTCGTGGCGCTGAAGTGCCCGGACTCGGACCGCCTGATCGACAGCATGCTCAAGGACCTCGACAAGATCTCGGGCGTGCGGATGGAGGGCGGGCTGAACAAGAAGTCCGACACCGAGTACTCCGCGAACGTCGCGATGACCGTCAGCGGCAGGCAGGGCACGTCCTCGGGCACGATCGTCAAGTCCGGCGACAACTGGTGCTGGAAGTCCGTCACCAAGTTCTCGCGTACCGGCGGGACCAGCGGCAGTGACACCTCGACGACGCCGTCGCGCCCCAGCAGCACGCGCTCCTCGTCGCCGTCCTCGAGCTCGCCGTCGTCGGACAACCCGAACCGCGCGGCCGAGTTCGACGTGATCAAGAGCTTCGTCGACAAGCTCAACGCGAAGGACAAGGAAGGCGCGCTCGCGCTCGGCTGCTCGACCATGCGGCCTTCGCTGCAGGACAGCGTCAACCAGGCGACCAGCGGCGACCCGCAGATCACCGTGACGCCGGTGGAGGACAAGAGCACGACCATGGGCAGGCTCGGCGGCACGATGGGCGGCAAGACCGTGAGCGGGACCGTCGGCGCGTCGTCGACCGGCGGCAAGCCCTGCGTCCTGATCATGTTCTTCTACGCCCACTGAGCACGTGCGCTCACCGTTGCTGTGGACGTTCGTCGCCGCGGTGGTGCTGCTGCTGGCCGTGGGTGGCTGGCTGCTCACTGACCCGGCGACGAGCCACAGCGACGCGTTGAAGACCGGCGGCCTCGCCGGAGGCGCGGTCGTCGCGCTGTATGCGTTGTGGCTCAACGACCGGCGACGGAAGGTCGAAGAGGCCCGGCAGGAGGTCGAGCGCGATCGGCACACGCTCGAACTCAGCCGGGCCGAACTCGACCGTGAACGGGTCGGTGACGAGCGGTTCGCGAAGTCGGTGGAACTGCTCGGCCACGAGGCCGACCAGGTACGGGTCGGCGCGCTGCACGCGCTCGCCGGGCTCGCCAGGAGCCGGGAGAGCTATCGGCAGACCGTGCTCGACGTGCTGTGTTCCTACCTGCGGCGGCCGTTCGAATATCCGCATGCTGACGACGTTCTGACTGGGGCGAAGTCGCCGGACCCGGCGAAGGACCAGGAGCGTCAGGTCCGGCTGACCGCGCAACGGCTGATCGGTGACCTGTTGCCACCACACAACGCCGTCGACGCACCGGCCTACAAGCTCGATCTGACCGGGGCGGAGCTGGAGTACTTCGATCTCTCCGAGCACACGATCGGCGAGCTGGTCATGCGGTACGTGTCCTTGCACAGCAGCACGAACCTGAGCAAGTGCCGCATCCTTCGGGCGGCCTACTTCACCGGGGCCGGAACCGGGGACCGGAGCCTGGGGTATTTCCGTTGTGAGGACACGGAATTCCACGATCGCGCCTGGTTCAGCGGGACGATGTTCCACGAGGACGCCGTCTTCGAGGGCACGAGGTTCGCCGGGAGGACAACCTTCAAGAACGCCGTGTTCGCCAAAGACGCCGTATTCATCGACGCCGTCCGCAAGGGATTCTTCGATCTGCGCAACACCCGCTTCGAAGGCCTGGCCGACCTCCGGTTCGCCGGACCGCCGGACTCCGGCGCGCTGAACAACACCACCGCCGCTACGGCGAAGAAACCGCTGCTACCGGCGGACTGGCGACTGGAGAAACTCGACGAGCGGACCGCCCGGATCGTCCCGGGGCGCGAATGAAGCGGCTCAGATCCCCGCTGTTGTGGGCCTTTCTGCTCACCGCGGCGGTGTTCGCGGGAGTGCTGGTGTGGTTGCTGGCCGATCCGGCGACCAGCCGGGGTGACGCGCTCAAGACGTCGGGACTGGCGGGTGGCGCGGTGGCGGTCCTCTATGGGCTGTGGCTCAACGACCGGCGCCGACGTGTCGAGGAGGCGCGGCATGCCGTCGAGCGCGACCGGGTCTCCGACGATCGGTTCGCCAAGGCCGTCGAACTGCTGGGGCACGAGGCCGATCAGGTGCGGCTCGGCGCCATGCACGCCCTGGCCGGACTCGCGCGCGCCCGGCCGGATCTCTACGGGCAGACCGTGATCGACGTATTGTGTGCGTATCTGCGCCGGCCGTTCCGGCACCCGAACTTCGGGGCCCGGATCACCGAGCACGAGGAACTGGAGGCGGCGAGCCGGGAGCGCCAGGTGCGCCGAACCGCCCAGCAGCTGATCCGGACCTTGATGCCGCACACCAAGGAAAAGAACGTGCCTGCCTACGGACTCGACCTGGCGGGTGCCCGGCTCGACCGCTTCATGCTGCCGCGCCGCCGGGTGGCCTGGCTGGGTATGCAGCGAACCGAGATCGTCAACGGCGCCGACTTCAGCGACACGGTGTTCGAGGAAAGCGTGGACCTCACCGGCGCGATCGTCCGGGGCACCCTGCGGTTCGATCGGGCGAAGTTCGGGCAGGTTCCGGAATTCCGTGAGTGCACCGCGTCCGGCGAAGTGTCCTTTGTGGATACCGACGTGCCACCAGGCACTGTGCTACCGGGCAAGGACTCGTGAGCTGAGCGTCCAGAACGTCGGCTCGCGTCTCCGAACGGCCGGCTGACGTACCCAGGCAGTCGGCTCACCGGCCGACTGCCTGGGTACGTGAGTTCGCCGAATCAGTCGAACAGGGCGGGGAGGGTGCGCTCCCACGCCTCGCGCAACTCGTCGAGCGAGAACGTCGTGATTCCCTGCAGCTCCAGCGAATTCGCCTCCGGGTCGACGACGCCGGTCTTGCGCCACGGCAGGCCGCGCGCGGTGCACATCTCGGTGAACCGCAGTTCCTCGGTGCGCGGCACGGCGACGAGCACCCGGCCCGTCGACTCCGAGAACAGCTGCACGAACGGATCCTGGTCGGTGTCGAGGAAGACCCGCGCGCCGCACTGTCCGATGAGGACGGTCTCGACGAGCGCCTGGGCGAGACCACCGTCGGCGAGGTCGTGCGCGGCGGAGATCATGCCGTCCCGGGAGCCCGCGACGAGGATCTCGGCAAGCAGCTTCTCCCGCGCGAGGTCGACCTTCGGCGGGACGCCGCCGAGGTGGCCGTGCAGCTCACGCGCCCACGCGGAACCGTCCAGCTCGTCGTGGGTTTCCCCGAGCAGCAGCAGGGTTTCCCCCGCCTCCGCGCCGATCCCGGTCGGGATGCGGCGGGTCACGTCGTCGATGACGCCGAGCACGCCGACCACCGGTGTCGGCAGGATCGCGACGTCGCCGGTCTGGTTGAAGAAGCTCACGTTCCCGCCGGTGACCGGGATGCCCAGCTCGACGCAGCCGTCGGCGATGCCGTGCACCGCCCGCTCGAACTGCCACATCACGCCGGGGTCGGTCGGGGCGCCGAAGTTCAGGCAGTCCGACACCGCGACCGGGGTCGCACCACTGGTGGCGACGTTGCGGTACGCCTCGGCGAGCGCCAGTTTCGCACCCTCGTACGGGTCGAGGTAGACGAAGCCGCTGTTGCAGTCCGTCGACACGGCGACACCGCGCCCTGTCGACTCGTCGATCCGGATGACGCCGGAGTCCGACGGCTGCGCGAGCACCGTGTTGCCGCGCACGTAGCGGTCGTACTGCGAGGTCACCCACTCCTTCGACGCCTGGTTCGGCGAGGAGATCAGCTTGAGCAGATCCGCCCGCAGTTCGTCCGAAGTGGACGGACGGGGCAGCTTCGCCGAGGTGTCCGCGATCAGTGCGTCCTGAGTGGACGGTCGCTGGATGGGCCGGTCGTACACCGGGCCCTGGTGCGCCACGGTGTGCGCCGGGACGTCGACCACGGTCTCGTCGTGCCAGGTGATCACCAGGTGTTCGCCGTCGGTGACCTCGCCGATGTCGGTGGCGATGACGTCCCACTTCGCGCAGATCTTCATGAACGCGTCGACGTTCTCCGGCGTGACGACCGCGCACATGCGCTCCTGTGACTCGCTGGAGAGCACCTCCGCCGGGGTCATTCCGCTGGCGCGCAACGGAACCCGGTCGAGGTAGATGTGCATCCCGCCGTCACCGGCCGCCGCCAGCTCGGACGTCGCGCAGGACAGCCCGGCACCGCCGAGGTCCTGGATGCCGACGACGACGTCCGCGGCGAACAGCTCGAGGCAGCACTCGATGAGCACCTTCTCGGTGAACGGGTCGCCGACCTGGACGCTCGGCAGCTTCTTGCGCCCCGCCGCCGATTCGTCGCCGGAGAACGTGTCGCTCGCGAGCACCGACACGCCGCCGATACCGTCGAGCCCGGTCCGCGCACCGAACAGGATGATCTTGTTGCCGGTCCCCGAGGCGAACGCCAGGTGCAGGTCCTCGACCCGCATCGCGCCGACGCACAGCGCGTTGACCAGCGGGTTGCCCGCGTAGCTCGGATCGAACACCAGCTCGCCCCCGATGTTCGGCAGGCCGAGGCAGTTGCCGTAGCCGCCGACACCGGCGACCACACCGGGCAGCACGCGCTTGGTGTCCGGCGCGTCGGCGGGGCCGAAGCGCAGCGCGTCGGCAACCGCGAGGGGACGCGCGCCCATGGCCATGATGTCGCGGACGATGCCGCCGACGCCGGTCGCGGCACCCTGGTACGGCTCCACATAGGACGGATGGTTGTGGCTCTCCACCTTGAAGGTGACGGCCCAGCCCTCGCCGACGTCGACCACACCGGCGTTCTCGCCGATGCCCGCGAGCGTCTTCTCCTTCATCTCGGGCGTGGCGCTTTCACCGAAGTAGCGCAGGTGCTTCTTCGAGGACTTGTACGAGCAGTGCTCGCTCCACATCACCGAGTACATCGCCAGTTCGGCGTCGGTCGGCCGTCGGCCGAGGATCTCGCGGATCCGGGCGTACTCGTCTTCGGCGAGGCCGAGTTCGACGTACGGCTGCGCGAGGTCCGGAGTCGCCTCGGCGCGCGCGGTGGTGTCAACGGTGCTGGTCACGGTGTCGCCGTCTGGGTTCGCCACGGCCTCAAGAGTAGGTCGTCACCTTGCTCACACCCGCTCCGGGTCCCAGCCCACACCGGCATAATTCGGTCGCGTCGCCGGGCGCGGGTCTTTAACGTCGATGTACGTGCTTTCCGCCACATATCCCATCCGAACGCCTCGGCTACCGGCCCGGCTGACCGCCGCCCGGTACCTGTTCGCCGTGCTCCGTGCCCGGTCGCCGGTCGTCCTCGCGGGGGCGCTGATCGGTGCGCTCTGGCTGCTGCCCGGCGCGCTGCAACCGCTGGTGATCGGCCGCGGGATCAGCGCGATCGCGGCACACGACACGGCCGCCGTCTGGCGCTGGGCGTCGCTCATGGCCGTCCTCGGCGTGCTCCAGGCGGGTTTCGGTACCTGGCTGCACTTCATCCAGTACGGACTGTGGCTCCACGGCGCCGCGGCCACCCAGCGAGCAGTCACCGAGCACAGCACCCGGGTCGGCGCCGGTCTGCGTGAGCACACCACGACCGGCAACGTCGTGGCCGTGACCACTTCGGACATCAACCACATCGGCAACATGTTCGAGGTGCTGGGCCGCGCGAGCGGAGCGGTGCTCTCGTTCGTGGTGATCGGCATCTCGCTGCTGTCGACCTCCACGCTGCTCGGCGTGATCGCGCTGGTCGGCGTCCCGCTGGCGGTGACCGGGATCGGGCCGCTGCTGGCGCCGCTGCAGAAACGCAAGACGGTCCAGCGGGAGAACCTGTCCGAGGTGAACGCGCTGGGCGCGGACATCGTGTCCGGCCTGCGGATCCTGCGCGGGGTCGGCGGCGAACGGCGCTTCCTGGCCCGGTTCCGCACGGCGAGCCAGCGGGTGCGCTTCGCGGGTAACGAGGTCGGCCGCAGCGAAGCCTGGCTGGCCGCGGCCGAGATCGCGCTGCCGGGCCTGGTCACCGTGGCCATCACCTGGCTGGGCGCGCGGCTGGCGATCGAGGGCACGATCGGGGTCGGCGAGCTGGTCGCGTTCTACGGCGTCTCGGCGTTCCTGATCGGCCCGGTGGCGATCATGACCGAGTTCGCGGGTTCGCTCAGCTCCGCGCTGGTGGCCGCGCGCAAGGTGTGCGGACTGCTGTCGATCAAGCCCCGGCTCTCCGATCCGGATACGCCGAAGGCGTTGCCCGCAGGGCCGTTGGACCTCTACGACAGCGAGAGCGGCATCCGGATCGCGGCGGGGAAGCTCACCGTGGTCGACCTCGGCGCCGACGCCGAGGCGATCGCCGTTCGGCTTGCCCGCTTCGCGGACGTCGCCGAGGAGGAGCAGGCGCTGATCGGCGGGATCCCCGCGAACGAGATCGCGCTGGCCGAGCTGCGGAAGCGAGTGGTGTATGCGCACAACCAGGACATCTGGTTCTCCGGGATCCTTCGCGAACAGCTGACACCACCGCACGAGAGCGACATCGAGATAGGCGACGCCCTCTACGCGGCGGATGCCGACGACATCGTGGAGGCGCTGCCGCGCGGCGTCGACGAGCTGATCGGCGAGCGCGGCCGCGAGGTCTCCGGCGGTCAGCGTCAGCGGCTGAACCTGGCCAGGGCGCTGGCGATGGACGCCGACGTGTTGCTGCTGGACGAGCCGACGTCGGCCGTCGACGCGCACACCGAGGCGCGGATCACCGAGCGCGTCGCGAAACTGCGGCGCGGGCGGACGACCGTGGTGTTCAGTCAGAGTCCTTTGTGGACACATGTGGCCGACGAAGTCGTGAGTACGAAAGCAACGGTGTGACCACCATGAAGAAGCTCCCACTGGCGTCCCAGCGGGACGTCCGGCGCTGGGCGCTGCGCACGGCGAACGCGCACCGGCGCGAGTTCGCCCTGATGCTCGGCATGTTCTGCCTGGCGACGCTGATCGGGCTGGCCGGGCCGCAGTTGCTCGGGCGGCTGGTGGACGGCGTCGTCGAGGGCGGCACGGCCGCCCGCGTCGATCTGCTGGCCGTGGCGTTCGTCGTGGTCCTGCTGGCGCAGGCGGCCGCACGCAAGGCCGCGCGGTTCCGCGCACGGAAGTTCGGCGAGCTGGTGCTGGCCGAGACCCGCGAAGGTTTCGTCGGCAACGCGCTGACGCTGCCGCTGGGCACCGTCGAAGCCGCTGGGACCGGTGATCTGCTCAGCCGTGCCACCAGCGACATCGGCAGGCTGGACCACGCGGTCCGCAACGCCGCGCCGGAAATCCTGATCGCGGTGGTGACCGTGTTGCTGACGACGATCGCGATGGTGGTCACGTCGCCGCTGCTGGCGGCGGGCCTGCTGGTCGCGCTGCCGCTGCTGGTGCCGGTGAACGTCTGGTACCAGCGGCGGATCCCGGCGGTGATGGCCTCGATGCTGGACCGCTGGGGCGTGCTGCAGTCGATCGCGCACGAAACCGTCGAAGGCGCGCGGACCGTCGAGGCGCTCGGGCTGACCGAACGGCGTATCCGTACCAGCCGCGCCGCTCTCGGCGACACGATCTTCAGCGAGCGGAAGCTGCGGGCGCTGCAGATGCGCTGGCTGCCGGCGCTGGAGATCAGCTACGTGCTGCCGGCCGCGGCGATGCTGTTGCTCGGCGTCCTCGCCTACAGCCAGGGCTGGGCCGGGCTGGGCACGATCACCACGATGCTGCTCTACACCCAGGCCATGGCGACGCCGCTCAACGAGGCGTTGTTCTGGCTGGAGGATCTGCAGGTCGCACTGGCCGCGGCGCGGCGCATTCTCGGTGTCCGGCCCACCCCGCAGGGCGACGCCGTAGCCGAGGCGCCGCGCGGACGCGACATCGACGTCTCGGGGGTCCGGTTCGGCTACACCGCGGATCGCGAGGTACTGCACGGGATCGACCTGCGCGTGCCGCGCGGTGAGCGGCTGGCGATCGTCGGACCGTCCGGTGCGGGCAAGTCGACGCTGGGACGGCTGCTGGCCGGGATCGCGGCGCCGACGTCCGGTTCGGTGCGGATCGGCGGGACCGAGGTGTCGACGCTGGCCGATGACGTCCTGCGGGGCGAGGTCCTGCTGCTCACGCAGGAACACCACGTGTTCTCCGGGACGCTGCGGGAGAACCTGGCGTTGCCCGCACGGCGCGCCGGTGGCGAGTGGACGGACGACGAGTTGCGGGCGGCGCTGACCTCGGCCGGTGCCGCGGAGTGGGCCGCGTCGTTGCCGGACGGCCTCGACACGAAGCTCGGCTCCGGCGCGTACGCCGTGCCCGCGGCGCTCGCGCAGCAGCTCGCGCTCGCCAGGGTGGTGCTGGCCGACCCGCACACGCTGGTACTGGACGAGGCGACGTCGTTGCTGGACACCGGTTCGGCGCGGGAGCTGGAGCGGTCGCTGAACAGCGTGCTCGAAGGCCGGACGGTGATCGCGATCGCGCACCGGCTGCACACCGCGGCCGCGGCGGACCGGGTCGCGGTCGTGGAGGGCGGCCGGATCACCGAGCTGGGCAGCCATGACACCCTGCTCGCGGCGGAGGGCTCGTATGCCCGTCTGGTCGCCGCCGCGAGCTGAAGGGGACTTTCGTCTCGTCTCGTGAGTTGAAGGGGACTTTCAGCGCATGCCACGCGAAGAAAGTCCCCTTCAGCAGCCGTCCGGAATGTCCGGAGCGGTGGCGGTGTTGGCCCCGGATGACACTGTCGATCAAGGGGAGATCCGCATGCCAATGGTCATGACCGCCCAGGAGCGTCAGGAGTTCCTGAGCGGGGTCCACATCGGGGTGCTCGCGATCGGGCGGGACGAACGCGCGCCGCTGGCCGTGCCGGTCTGGTACGACTACGAGCCCGGTGGCGAAGTCCTCGTCTGGATGGACCGCGACTCGCTGAAGGACCGCTCGCTCCGCAAGGCCGGACGATTCAGCCTGGTGGTGCAGTCCGAGCAGCAACCGTACAAGTACGTCACCGTGGAAGGTCCCGTCGTAGCCAGCGACACGGCCCCCACCCGCGAGCAGGCGACGCGGATCGCCGAGCGCTATCTGCCCGAGGACCAGGCCCGCGCCTTCGTCGACGGCTCGCTCACCGAGACTTCGGTCCTGGTCCGGATGCGCCCGGAGAAGTGGCTCAGCAGCGACCACTCCAAGGCGGAATAGCCGTTAGCCGACGGCGGTCACCGTCGCGAGTGGACGGTGACCGGCGTCGGCGAGCTCCACGTCGACCTGATCGGCGCCGTCGAACCGGTAGCCGACGCCGCGCACGGTGGTGATCGGCGCGATCACCGGTTCGAGCTTCCCCCGGATCTTGCGGACGTGGACATCGACCGTGCGCCCGCCGACGGTGCCCGGCAGCTCCCACACCTCGCGCAGGAGCGTCTCGCGGTCGAGCACCCGGTCGGGATGCGTGGCGAGGTAGAGCAGCAGGTCGAATTCGAGCCGGGTGAAGTCGAGGGCCTCGCCGTGCAGCAGCGCCCGCCGCGACAGGACGTGCAGCCGCAGCGGTCGTTCCACCGTCGGCCGCACGGTCGGCGGCGGGACCTCGAAGAGCAGCACCTCACCGGGTTCCGGACAGTCCCCGACGGCATTCTGGACGGCGGTGGCAACGCGGGCGGCGATGCCTGCCGCCCGCTCGTGGTCCGCGTCGACCCGGATCGCGAACGTCAGCTCGACGCGCGCCCGGGGCATGGCTCGGGTCATGGGCCCATGCCACCACCGTCACCGAACGTCGGTCAATCGGTTCCGCCTGGTGAGCGTCTCGCTCAGGCGTTCACCAGTGCGTCGACGGCGCTGTAGAACATGCCGAGGCCGTCGTCCGACGGTCCGGTCAGCGCGTCGATGGCGTGCTCCGGGTGCGGCATGAGACCGACCACGCGGCCGTTGGCGCTGCGGATCCCGGCGATGTCGTTGCGGGAGCCGTTCGGGTTACCGCCGACGTAGCGGAACACGACCCTGCCCTCGGCCTCCAGCTCGTCCAAAGTGGACTGCTCGGCCATGTAGCAGCCGTCGATGTTCTTCATCGGGATGAGGATCTCGGCGCCTTGCTCGTACCGGCTGGTCCACACCGTGCCGGTGTTCTCGACGCGCAGCCACTGGTCGCGGCAGATGAAGTGCAGGCCCGCGTTGCGGATCATCGCGCCGGGCAGCAGCCCCGCCTCGCACAGGATCTGGAACCCGTTGCAGATGCCGAGCACCGGCATGCCCTGGTGCGCGGCCTCGATCACCGACGTCATCACCGGCGCGTGGCGGGCGATCACCCCGGCACGCAGGTAGTCGCCGTAGGAGAAACCACCGGGGACGACGACCGCGTCGACGCCCTTGATGTCCTCGTCGGCGTGCCACAGCGGCACCGCCTCGGCCTCGGCGTAGCGGACTGCGCGGGCGGCGTCACCGTCGTCGAGGGTGCCGGGGAAGGTGACGACGCCGATCCGGGCGGTCACGCCTCCACCCGCCGGACCGTCCACTGCTCGATGACCGGGTTGGCCAGCAGGCCCTCGGCGATCTTGGCGAGCGTCTCGTCGTCGACGGAGTCGTCGACCTCGAGCTCGAAGTGCTTGCCCTGGCGAACCTCGGTGACGCCGCTGAAGCCCAGCCGCGGCAGCGCGCGGGCCACCACCTGGCCCTGCGGGTCGAGGATCTCGGGTTTCGGCATGACGTCGACGACGACTCGAGCCACGGCAGGCTGCTCCTTATTCACGCAGGTCGTGGGTACCGTCAGAGCGTACTTCACTAGCCTGGGCGCCTGACGGACCGGTATCGAGGGGGAGACATGAACCACCCGCCGCAGCAAGGCCCCTACCCGCCGCAGGGCCCTTATCCCCCGCAGGGCCGGCCGCCATACGGCCAGTACCCGCCTCCGCAGCCGCCGAAGAAGAAGTCGAAAGCCGGGCTGTGGATCGTCGTCGTGGCGGTCGTCGTGGTGCTCGGCGGTGCCTTCGCGTTCACCGGCTGGGTCACGCCGGGTTTCTTCAAGAAGAAGCTGGACACCACGTCGCAGGCGACACCGGAGCAGCTGGCACAGTCGTTCGCCAACGCGATCACCGAGCACGCGATGTTCGACCAGCTGTGGTGCAAGATCCGCTCGAAGCGGTCCTACACCGCCGAGCAGGCGTTCGCGGTGGCCAAGGACGAGGCGAAGCTGACCAACCCGGTGCATCCGACCGGCCAGCAGGAGCGGGCGGCGACGGTGACCGCGGGCCCGCTCAGCTACGGCCTCGCGATGATCCCCGGCAATCAGGGCTGGTGCGTGCGCGACGCCAAGGAGGGCGGGGAACCGGAGCCGCTGGCCAGCGCGTCGACGGACCCGAGGCCGAGGCCGGAAGTGAAGGACGGCGCGGACGCGGCCAACCAGTTCATCGCCGCCGTCAACGGGCGCGACATCCCGGCGGCGCTGTCGGTCATGTGCAAGGACGCGCCCGACACCACCCGCAGCGGCACCCAGCAGC
Source organism: Amycolatopsis sp. NPDC059027 (assembly GCF_042739735.1). NCBI lineage: Bacteria > Bacillati > Actinomycetota > Actinomycetes > Pseudonocardiales > Pseudonocardiaceae > Amycolatopsis > Amycolatopsis sp. NPDC059027. The sequence continues at coordinate 235,436 of NZ_JBHYIK010000003.1, forward strand.
TGATCAACGGCGAAGTGAAGCTCGTCGCGCAGTCGACGGACGTGCTGCGCACCGCGGGCCGGACGATCGTGCACGTCGACGCCAAGGTGGACGGCGTGCCGAGCCAGGGCCGCGTCGAAACCGATGACCGCGCGAAGGGAGGCCCGTGCGTCACCTCGTTCGACCCGTCGTCGGACTGACCCCTCTACCGGGGGCTTTGCGCGTAGGGTGAGCTGCGTCATGATGAGCTCTTGGCAGGGTGCCAATACCCCGGGAGGCAGCGTGGCCGAGCAGGACTCCTACGACTACGTCATCGTCGGCGCGGGCAGCGCGGGCTGCGTGCTGGCGAACCGGCTGAGCGAGGACCCCTCGGCCAGAGTCCTGCTGCTGGAGGCAGGCGGCGAGGACACCGCCGACGAGATCCACATCCCGGCCGCGTTCGCCGCGCTGTTCAAGACCAAATGGGACTGGAACTACGAGACGGTCGAGCAGAAGCACACCGGGAAGACGTCGTACTGGCCGCGAGGGAAGACGCTGGGTGGCTGTTCGTCGATCAACGCGATGATCTACATCCGCGGTAATCGTGCCGACTACGACGCCTGGCGCGATGAGCACGGCGCCGAGGGCTGGGGTTTCGACGACGTCCTGCCGTACTTCAAGCGTGCCGAGGGCAACCAGCGGTTCGGCGGTCCGCTGCACGGCACGGACGGGCCACTGCACGTCGAGGACCGGCGATTCACCCACGAGCTGTCCCACGCCTGGGTGGATTCGGCCGTGACGTGGGGACTCAAGCGCAACGACGACTTCAACGGCGAGACGCAGGACGGCGCCGGGCTCTATCAGGTGACCTGCAAGAAGGGCGCGCGCTGGTCCACAGCGGACGCCTACCTGCGCCCGGCGCTGACGCGGCCGAACCTGACCGTCCGCACCTGCGCACAGGCGACGCGCGTGGTGTTCTCGGGAACCCGCGCCACCGGTGTGTCCTATTTGGACGCAGGGGTTGAGAAGATCGCGCACGCGGCGGCCGAAGTACTGTTGTGCGGCGGCGCGATCAACTCGCCGCAGTTGTTGATGCTCTCGGGAGTCGGGCCCGCCGAGCACCTGCGGGAGTTCGGCATCGACGTCGTGGCCGCGCTGCCCGGCGTCGGCGAGAACCTGCACGACCACCCGGCATCTCCGGTCATCTGGTCCACCCGCGGCACGACGGATCTCGTCGACGCCGCGACGCCCGCCGGGCTCGTCCGGTACCAGCTGACCAAACGCGGCCCACTGGCGTCCAACGTGGGCGAGGCAGGCGGCTTCATGTCCACTATGGACGGAATGGCCGCGCCGAACATGCAGTTCCACGTCGCGCCGACGTTGTTCTACGACAACGGGTTGCGTGAGCCGACGGTGCCGGGCTTCACCTCGGCGACCACACTCGTCGACGTCGCGAGCCGCGGACGGCTGCGGCTGAAGTCGGCGAATCCCCTGTGGAAACCGCTGATCGACCCGGCGTACTACGCGGACCCGGCGGACATGGAGGCGACCCTCGCCGGCCTGCGGACGCTGATGGAGATCGCGAAATCCGGACCGCTGGCGCGTTTCCTGGACAAGCCGTTCCTCCCCGATCGGTCCGAACTGGACGAGGACGCGCTGATCGAGCACGTCCGGGCGAACACGCAGACGCTGTATCACCCGGTGGGCACCTGCTCGATGGGCAACGGGGAACAGGCTGTCGTCGATCCGGCTCTGCGGGTGCGCGGCGTGGACGGCCTGCGCGTCGTGGACGCCTCGATCATGCCGATCGTCCCGCGGGGCAACACGAACGCCCCGACGATCATGGTCGCAGAGAAGGCCGCCGACCTCATCCGGGCCGACGCCCGCTGAGACACCCCACTGCTCGGGTATCCCCCTCCCGCTCCGGGGGGCGACCCCAAGACCATTCTACCGCCGGGGTACGACAAAACCGGGTTCAAGATCAACAATGGCCGGAGTTGTCCACACCGGCGCAGGGCTGTGGACAACTGGAAGCGGATAGCTGACGAGAGGTCGCCGAGAGTGCGGCGGCCCTGTCTGTCGCGAACACTCCGTTCGGGACGCTGATCGTCGCGAACGCTCCGTTCGCGACACGTGAGCCGAGCCGTTCCGCCCCGACACGCTCCAGAGGTCCTGAAGGCGGGCCCCAAGGCGCGGAAGCCGAGGGACGCCCTGGACGCATCTGACGCACCGAGGGGCGCCCCCGGTGCATCCAACGCACCGAGGGACGCCCTTGTCGCAACCGCTCCGGCCCCGCCGCAGAGTCCACAAAGGACGCACGAGAAACAACGCGGGGGACCTCCCTGAGGCACTCTGGGTCCCTCGGGGAGGCCCCCACGGGCCTACCAGGCGAATCAGCGTTTTCCGTGCAGCACGGTAATCAGCTTCGCCACCAGCGCGTCCGTGGAAGGCTTGCGGCTGAAGGAAGTCAGCATCATCGGCGGCGCGAAGCGCTGCCGGGCGATGGCCTTGGACCGCGCGAACTCCCGCAGCCCCTCCGGCCCGTGGATCCGCCCGAAGCCGGAGTCGCCCACACCACCGAACGGCAGCGACGCGACGCCCGCGAACGAGAGCGGCGCGTTGATCGCGGTCATGCCGGTGCGCAGCCGCTGAGCCAGTTCGAGGCCGCGCGACTTCGAGAACACCGTCGAGCCGAGGCCGTACTTGGTGTCGTTGGCCTTCTCGACCGCCTCGTCCATGTCGCGCACCTTCGCGATGGTGACGGTCGGGCCGAAGGTTTCCTCGCGGACCGCCTCGGAATCCTCGGGGACGTCGACGAGCACGGTCGGCTGGACGTACCGGTCGCCGACGGCGTCGACCCCGCCGAGCACGGCCTTCCCGCCGCGCGCCAGCGCGTCCGCGATGTGCTTGCGGATCACCCCGAGCTGCGAGGGCATGGTGACCGGGCCGTACTGCGCGGCCTCGTCCGAGCCCGCCCGAATGTCCTTCGACTTCTCGACGACCTTGCGCACGAACTCGTCGTGCACCCGCTCGTGGACGTAGACCCGCTCGACGCCGATGCAAGTCTGACCCGAGTTCGAGAAGGCGCCCCATACCGTCGCGTCCGCCGCGGCGTCGAGGTCGGCGTCGGCGTCCACCAGCACGGGGTCCTTGCCGCCCGCCTCGATGACCACCGGGGTCAGCGTCTGGGCGGCCGCGGCCATGATCTTCTTGCCGGTCGCGGTCGAGCCGGTGAAGGCGATCTTGTCGACACCCGCGCCGACCAGCGCCGCGCCGGTCTCGCCGAAGCCGGTGATCAACTGCAGCACCGGGTGCTCCGGGACGACCTCCGCGAACGCGTCGACCAGCCACTTCCCGACGCCAGGGGTGTACTCGCTCGGCTTGAAGACGACCGCGTTCCCCGCCGCAAGCGCGTAGGCGATGGAGCCGAGCGGCGTGAACACCGGATAGTTCCACGGTCCGATCACGCCGACGACGCCCAGCGGCTGGTACTCGACCGTCGCCGCCTGGTTCGCCATCAGCAGCCCGGCGGGACGCCGCTGTTTGCCGAGGTACTTGCGCGCGTGCTTGCTCACCCAGGCGATGTGCTCGATCGCGAGGACGCTCTCCAGCTGCGCGTCGGCGATGGGTTTGCCGGTCTCGTCGCGCACGACCTGGCACAGCTGCGGCAGGCGGCGCGTCAGCACGCCCTTCCACTGGCGCAGCCGCTCACCACGGCCCGCGTAGCCGAGGCCGGCCCACCATTCGGCGGCCGCCCGCCCGCGTTCGACCGCGGCCTTCACCTCTTCCGCGGTGTTGACCGGGTAGGTCCCGACCACCTCGTCGGTCGCGGGGCTCAGCGAGTCGAAGGTTTCGCCGACCGAGGTCGGCTTGGGCTGCACGGCGGTCATCGGCGTCACTCCCGTGGTATCGACGTAAGGCCCAGGCTACGACGTTACTGACGCAGTGCCAACAGTTCGCCGGGGCCGGGTACCCAGCATGACAACGATGATCGCCGCGGAAAAGGTACCGAACAACGGCGTGAGCCGGAGCGGGAGCACGCCGACGCCGAGCGAGCCGAGCCCGAACCCGGCCGCGACCAGCAGGAGCAGCAGCACCGGCAGGCCACGTGACGGACCTACCCGGTCGAGCAGCCGGCCGATCGGCACCGCGCCGCCGGTTTCCGCGACCACGTACACCGCCATCATCACGCCGCCGAACCGGTACGACCCTGTCGTGGCCGTGGTGAGCACCGTGAACGCCAGCGTCGAACTGCCCAAAGTGGACTCGGAGCCGAACGGCCCGGCGGCCGCGCGGCGGGGCAGGGAAGTCCGCTACCGGCGCACCGAACTTGGCGGCGCCCTCATCCGGGCATAGGGTGGAAGGCGACGATCCTAAGGAGAATCCTGATGCGAATTGTCCACTTTGGACATTCTTGCGTGCTGCTGGAGACCGACGGCGCACGGATCCTGATCGACCCGGGCACGTTCTCCGCCGGCTTCGAAGGCGAACGCGAACTCGACGCGATTTTCGTTACCCACCAGCACTTCGACCACCTCGACGTCGAGCGGCTGCCCGCGCTGCTGGAGGCCAACCCCGGCGCGAAACTCGTCATCGACCCCGGTTCCGTCGAGACCGTGCGGAAGACGGGCGCGACGTTCGAGGTCGCCAAACCGGGCGACGCGTTCGAAATCGGGCGCAGCACGGTGAACGTCGTCGGCGGTGAGCACGCGGTGATCCACAGCGACATCCCGGTGATCCCGAACGTCGGCTACGTGGTCGACCACGGCGCGTTCTACCACCCCGGCGACTCGTTCTTCGTGCCCGAGCAGAAGATCGACGTGCTCGGCCTGCCCACCGGCGCCCCGTGGCTCAAGGCGGGCGAGGCGGTGGACTACCTGCGGGCGGTGGCACCCCGCACGGCCGTGCCGATCCACGAGGCCGTGCTGGCGAATCCGGCCCTGCACTACGGGTTGTTCGGCAACCTCGCGCCCGAGGGCACCGAAGTGAAGGTGCTCGACCGCGCCGAGCCCACCACCGTCTGACGTCAGGCTGTCCTGTCAAACACCGACGCGGCGGAGCGCGCCATAGGTTGAGCCGAAAGCCCGGTTCTCCAGCGCGACATCGACCGCGTCGAGCAATGCCTGGCGCAGACCGGGACGCGCGAGATCGGCGGCCTCGACTCCCAGGCGGACGAGGCCGCCTCTCCGCGCCGCCCTGGCGCTCGCGAGCACGAGCGCGAAGCAGCGCACGGTTTCGGTGCGCTGGGACTGGCTGCTGAACTCCAGGACCCGTGAGCGCCAGGATTCACCGCTTTCCAGGTCCCGCACCGAAACCAGGTCCGCGCACAACGTGAAACCGTGTTCCGCCAACGCCTGGAGCGTGCCCTGCGACGCGATCCAGCGCGGCGGCGCGAACCCGTCGACGGCGAGCCCGGTGCCCTCGAGTGCTGCCTTCGCGGCGATCAGCCGCAGCCGCGCCTCGTGTGCGGGCAGTGCCGCGAACTCAGCTTTCTTGCCGAGGTGGACAGTCCGATGGGTAGGCGTGACGCGATGGTCGTATCCGTGCAGGAGCACGGAATCACCGGCCTTCGCGCGGACTCGCGTCCACTCCGTCACCGGACCGTCGCCGGTCCTCGCCGCATACAGGACCGACAGCGGCACCTTGCGTCGTTCCAGCTCGGCCGCGAGGTCGGCGCAGCGATGCAGTGTCCGCGGTGTGATCCCGGACAGCGATACGAGCAAACGAGCGTCCACGCTGCCCATTGGGCCGGACCCCGGTGGCGACCGCCTGACCACGCCGTGAACTGCACCGAACGGTCCGACGACGGTTGCGGAGGCGTTCACCCGGCTGGGTCAACGCGGACCGTTTTCCGGTGGATTGCCCGGCGCGAAGGTCAGCCCGGCCAGTCCGCCAGTGAGAGCCCGGTGATGCGCTCGTAGGCCTCGACGTAGCGGGCGCGAGTGGCGGCGACGACGTCGTCCGGCAAGGGCGGCGGCTGGGTGTTGGACGCGCGGTCCCAGCCGGAGGCCGGGCCGGTGAGCCAGTCGCGGACGTACTGCTTGTCGAACGACGGTTGCGTGCGACCGGGCGCGTAGCCGTCCACGGGCCAGTAGCGCGAGGAGTCCGGGGTCATCACTTCGTCCCCCAGGACGAGAGCACCGCTCTCGTCCTGGCCGAACTCGAACTTCGTGTCGGCCAGCAGGATTCCGCGCTCCGCGGCGAGGTCGGCGCCTCGCCGGTAGATCGTCAGGGTGGCCTCGCGGACCCGTTCGGCCAGCTCGCGGCCGATGGTGGCGGCGGCCGCGTCGAACGTGACGTTCTCGTCGTGCTCGCCGAGTTCCGCCTTCGTCGCCGGGGTGAAGATCGGCTCGGGCAGCTTCGCGGACTCCGCCAGCCCGGCGGGCAGTTCGACGCCACACACCGCGCCGGTGCGCCGGTAGTCGGCGAACCCGGAGCCGGTGAGGTAACCGCGGGCGACGGCCTCGACGGGCAGCATCTTCAGCCGCCGCACCAGCAGCGCGCGGCCGCGGACCTCGGCGGGGATGCGCGGGTCGTCGTAGGCGACGAGGTGGTTCGGCATGACGTCGGCGAGCTGGGTGAACCAGAAGACGCTCATCGCCGTGAGCACCCTCCCCTTGTCCGGGATGGGCGTGTCCAGCACGAAGTCGTAGGCGGAGATCCGGTCCGAGGTGACCAGCAGCAGATGGTCGTCGTCGACCGCGTACAGTTCGCGGACCTTGCCTGCGGAGATCTTCGGGTAATCGGCGAGCGTCGTCACCGCAGCACCCTAACCCGCGCGATGATGCAGGTCATGACGTACCGGTGGATCTCGTTCACGACCGACTACGGCCTGCGAGACGGGTTCGTGGCGGCCTGCCGCGGGGTGATCGCGCGGCTCGCGCCCGACGTCCAGATGATCGACGTCACCCACGAGGTGCCGCCGCAGCAGATCCGGCACGGCGCGACGGCGCTGGCGCAGACCGTGCCCTACCTGCCCGAAGCGGTGCATCTCGCGGTGGTCGACCCCGGAGTCGGTACCGCCCGGCGCGGCGTTGTCGTCGTCGCGCAGCGGGGGCTGCTCGTCGGGCCGGACAACGGGTTGTTGCTTCCCGCGGCATCGGCGCTCGGCGGCGTCGTCGAGACTTTCGAGCTGTCCGAGCCTTCGCTGCGGCTCCCCGAGACATCGGCCACTTTCCACGGCCGCGACATCTTCGCCCCCGCTGCCGCGCATCTCGCGCTGGGCGTGGCGCCGTCGGAGTTCGGCGAGCGAGTGCCCGATCCGGTGACATTGGCGGACCCGCTCGTCGCCGCGTTCCCGGGAAAGCTGGTCGCGGAGGTCGTGACGGTGGACCACTTCGGCAACGTCCAGCTCGCCGCGAGTCCCGCCGACCTGGCGCTGACCGAGCTGACCGGCGCGGTGTCGGTGCACAGCGCGCGGGTCGCGGTGCGGGCGGTGGTGGGCCGGACGTTCGGGGACGTGCCGCGGGGCGAGGCGGTGCTCTACACCGACTCGGCAGGCCGGCTCGCGGTCGCGATCAACGGTGGCTCGGCGGCCGCGACGCTGGGCCTCGGCCCGGCCCAGGAGTGCACGATCACCTCGTCGCCGACGGTGAGCTGACCGGGCTTCGTGACGGCGGCCTTCATCCCGAACGTCACGCCGCCGTCGGGATCGCGGCGGTAGGTGGCGAGCGTGCGGATCGGCTCGGGACCGGACTTCACGCCGGTCTCCTGGTCGACCATCGGCACCGAACACCGCACACACGGCTTCGCGTAGCCGAATTCGGCGCTCCCGGCCCGCATCGCGCGGACGTCGTCCTCGGTGTGCGGTGTTTCCCAGCCCGCCACGACGATGTTGGGGCGGAAGCGATCCATCGGCACCGGCTCACCGCCCCGCGACGCGATCCTCTCGTTGAGACTGTCCAAAGAGGACTCGCTCGTGACGAGGAGCGCGTGCCCGTCGGCGAAGGCCGCGGTGCCGGGCGTCTCTCCGCTCGTGACGCGCTCGTGGTCCGGCGCGACGCCGACGAGAATCGATTCGGCTCGGAGCAGCGTCGAGAACCAGTCCTGTGCCTCCTTGCCCTGGTGAACGGCGTCGCCGTGCCAGCTGAAGGTGGACGCGGGGTGCCGTGGGCCGTCTTTCCGGATGTCGACTTCGAGGTCTTCGAGCCCGGGCGCGGACAGTTCAAGGGTTCCGTCGCCGGTGAGGCGGGGACGGACGGTGGCGAGGGCGGCGAACTTGCGCTGACTGCGGAAGTCACCGCCGGGCGCGGCGATCATGAAGGCGCGGTCGTGTGTCAGCCCGGCCTCGGTGACCACCGCCGTGTCCACCGAGGTCCCGGCGCATCCCTTGACCGGGTAATACGTCAGCCGCGCGATTCTCGCCATGATCGCAGGTTACCTGTCGGCGAGGTGGCCCCCATGTCCCGAATGCTCCGTTCGAGACGTTCAACGTCCCCCATGGGGCATTCGGGACATGCCGGAAGCCTGGTCAGAGCACCTGCGAGAGGAAGCGTTGCAGGCGCGGGCTCTGCGGGTTGTCGAAGATCTCGGCGGGCGGGCCCTGTTCGACGATCTTGCCGCCGTCCATGAAGGCGACCTCGTCGGCGACACTGCGGGCGAAGCCCATCTCGTGGGTCACGACCAGCAGGGTCAGGCCGCGTTCGGCGAGACCGGCCATCAGGTTCAGGACGCCCTTGACCAGCTCGGGGTCCAGTGCGCTGGTGGCCTCGTCGAACAGCATGACCTCGGGCTCCATCGCCAGCGCCCGCGCGATCGCGACCCGCTGCTGCTGGCCACCCGAGAGCGCGCTCGGCCGGTACGGCGCCTTGTCCGCCAGGCCGACGTCCTCCAGCCGCGCACGGGCGATCGCCGCCGCCTCCTCCTTGCCGAGGCGCTTGACGCTGCGCAGCGGCAGGACGATGTTGTCCAGCACGCTCCGATGCCCGAACAGGTTGAAGTGCTGGAACACCATGCCGACCCGCTGCCGCAGCACGTCCGGGTCCGCGGAGATGACGCTCTCGTCGTTCAGCAGCAGATCGCCGCGGTCCGGCTCCTGCAGCCGGTTCACGCACCGCAGCAACGTCGACTTGCCCGAACCCGACGGCCCGATGATGCAGGTCGTCTTCCCCTTCTCGACGCGAAGATCCACCCCGCGCAGGACCTCCAGGGTCCCGAACTTCACGTGGATGTCGCGCAGCTCGACGCTCGACGAGCGCACCGGCGCACGCACGCTCACTGGGGAACACCTCCACCCGAATAGTTGGCCGGGGTGTACTCCGTGCTGGGATCCACGGTGTCGACCTTCTTCCCGGTCCGCAGCTTCTTGTCGATGTAGTTCACCAGGTGCGTCAGCGGAATCGTGATCACCAGGTACACGAACCCGGCCGCGACCAGCGGCGACAGGTTCCCGGTGTTCGCCGCGAGGTCCTGCCCGATCCGGAACAGCTCGCGCTGCTCGGGCAGCAGGCCGAGGAAGTACACCAGGCTGGAGTCCTTGATCAGCGAGATGAACTGGTTCACCAGCGCGGGCAGCACTCGCCGCACGCCCTGCGGGATGACGACCAGCGCCATCGCCTTGGTGTAGCTCATCCCCAGCGCGCGGCTGGCTTCCAGCTGTCCTTTTTCGACACTCTGGATGCCGGACCGGAAGATCTCGCCGATGTAGGCCGCCGCGATCAGGCTCAGCGCCAGGATGCCCAGCGGATACGGGTTCGTGCCGACGATGTCGCGCGCGAGCGTGCCGAGGCCCTGGCCGATCACGAGGATCGTCAGGATCGCCGGCAGGCCACGGAAAATGTCCGTGTACACCCGCGCGGGCCAGCGCAGCCACTTTTTCGCAGACAGGCCCATCACCGCGACCACCATGCCCAGCAGGGTGCCGATCACCGCCGAAACCACGGCGAGGATCAGGGTGTTCCAGATGCCCGTCTTGAGCAGATCAGGGAAGACCTGCCAGATGTATTCCCAGTTGAGAAAGGTGTTGAAGAACTGATCCATTTACTTGCTGACCTTGAAGTCGGCGGGAATCGGCGTATTCGGTTCGAACTGCTTGAACAGTTTCTCCCACGTGCCGTCCGCGACGACCTGCTTGATCCCGTCGTTGAGCTTGTTCAGGAGTTCGGTGTTCCCGTGCTTCACCGCGTAGCCGTGCGGGATGTTGGTGGTGATGACCTTCGCCACCTTGAACTTGGCGTCCACATTGGACTTCGCGTAGTCCTCGGCCGACGCCTGGTCGAACACCGCACCGTCCACACCGGACGTCTTGAGCGCGCTGACCACCGCGGCGTCGTTGGGGAAGCGGACCGGCTGCGCCGTCGGCGCGTTGGCTGCCAGCCAGGTGTCCGAAACCGTGCCCTGGACGACGCCGATCCGCTTGCCCGCCAACGAGTTCTCGTCGGTGATCGGGGCGCCTTCCTTGATCTCGATGCCCAGCGACTGGTAGTTGTACGGCGCCGAGAAGTCCACCGTCTTCTTCCGCGCGTCGGTCTGCGCGATGCCCGCGCTGCCGATGTCGTACGTACCGTTCGCGACCTGGCCGAGCAGCGCCGAGAAGTCGGTCGCGACGAACTCCACCTTGAGGTTCACCTTGGCCGCGATGGCCCGGAGCAGCTCGTTGTCCAGACCGGTGTAGTTGCCGTTCTCCTGATAGGCGTTCGGCCGGGAGTCGCTCAGCGTGCCGACCCGCAACGTCTTGCCCTCGGAGCCACCACCGCCGCCGCACGCGGTGAGCGCGGCCAGCAGTGTCGCGGCTACCGCCGTGACCAAAGTCTTCCTCATGTCACTCCTCAGCTTCCAAACCCGGTCGGCACCGGAGCGGTCGGCAGGAACTGCTGATGGAGCTTAAGCCACGTACCGTCCTTGATCACCTGCTTGAGCCCGTCGTTCAGCTTCGTCAGCAGGTCGGCGTTGCCCTTGCGGACGGCGAAACCGTGCGGCACGTCGGTGGTGAAGCTCTTCACGACCGCGAGTTTCGCGTCCGGGTTCTCGGTGACGTTCTTCTCGGCGATGCTCTGGTCCAGCACGTACGCGTCGACGGCCCCGGTCTTCAGCGCGGTCAGCGCGGCGGCGTAGTCGGGGAACCGCACCGGCTGCGCGTCCGGCACCGTACTGGTCAGCCACTTGTCGCCAACGGTCGCCTGGATCACCGCGACCCGCTTGCCCGACAGGCCCTTCTCTTCAGTGATCGGGCTGCCCTGCTTCGTCTGGATGCTCATCGTCTCGAAGTCGTAGGCATCCGAGAAGTCGACGGTCTTCTTGCGTTCCTCGGTCTGCGCGATCGCCGAGCTGGCGATGTCGTAGCGGCCAGACGAAACCTGGCCGAGCAGCGAAGAGAACTCGGTCGCGGAGAACTCCAGCTTGAGGTTCTTCTTCGCCGCGATGGCACGGAGCAGCTCGTTGTCGAACCCGGTGTACGCGCCGTCCTTGACGAACACGTTCGGCGGCGCGTCACCGAGGGTGCCGACCCGGAGGGTGTCGGAGGCGTCGCCCGAACCGCAGGCACTGAGCGTCGCGACCAGCCCGGCTGCCAGCGTGGCGAGCAGGATCTTCTTCACGACGTCACACTCCGGGGTTGGTCACGGGGAGGCCGGCGCCGCCCTGTTCGAGTTCGGGCGCCACCGGGGCCTGCTTGAAGAACTGCGCGTGCAGCCGCGCGACCGTGCCGTCCGCGATCGCCTTGGCGATGCCGTCGTTCAGCTTCGCGATCAGGTCCTTGTTGGTCTTCGCGACGGCGTAGGCCGACGGCGTGTCCTTGTTCGGCTGGGTGAAGCCGAACTCCAGCGGCACGGCCGGGTTCTGGTCGAGATACTGCTGGCCGATGTCCTTCGGCACCACCCAGCCGTCCAGCGTGCCGTTCTTCAGCTGCGCGAAACCGGCGTTGTAGTCCGGGAACCGGACCACGTTCGCACCGGCGATCTTCCCGGCGAACTCGTCCTGGACCGAGGCCTGGACCACGCCGAGCCGCTTCCCGGCGAACGCGGCCGGGTCCTTGAGGTTCGCGTCCTTCTTGGTCACGATCGTGGTGTAGCCGACGTCGTAGCCGTTGGTGAACGCGACGGTCTTCTTGCGCGCATCGGTGGTCGAGATGGTCGAGCTGCCGATGTCGAACTTGCCGTTCGCGACGCTGGCGAGCAGGCCTGCGAACTCCGTGCCGACGAACTCGACCTCGAACCCCTCGCGCTTGGCGATGTCGCGCAGCAGCTCGTTGTCGTACCCGGTGAAGGTGCCGTTCTGCAGGTAGATCGACGGCGGCGCGTCACTCAGCGTGCCCACCCGCAGCGTCTTCTTGTCCGTGCCGGAGGCGCCCGACGACGAGCCGCAGGCCGCGAGGCTCAGCGCGAGCGCTCCGGTGGTGACGACGGCGGCAATTCTCGACAGCGTGGATCTCATCGCTTCTTCCGTGGGTAGGCGCGCGCATGCGCGATACAACACGCCAGGCCGCGGGGTAGGCGGCCCGGCGCTCCGGTTTCCAGCGGTCGAGATTAGGGATTTCGCCCGTTCGAGTAATTCCGTCTCACTCTGTGAACGGTTTCAGGTGCCCTTGCTCACAGGATGGGCTGAGGCGCATACTCGCGCGCCTCCGGGAAGCGCTCCAGCACCGCTTCGACCCGCCGCGCGACCTCCTCGACCTGGCGCGGCGCGACCCCGGTGAACGAGATCCGGTCGGCGAGCAGCTTGTCCAGCTCACCGCGGTCCAGCGGGATGCGCTCGTCGGCGGCGAGCCGGTCCAGCAGATCGTTCTCGGCCAGCCCGCGCTCGCGCATTTCCAGCGCGACGGCGACGGCGTTCTCCTTGATCGCCTCGTGCGCGGTCTCCCGGCCGACCCCGGCCCGCACCGACGCCATGAGCACCTTCGTGGTGGCGAGGAACGGCAGGTAACGGTCCAGTTCGCGTTCGACCACCGCGGGGAAGGCGCCGAACTCGGCGAGCACCGTGAGGAACGTCTCCAGCAGGCCGTCGAGCGCGAAGAACGCGTCCGGCAGCGCGACCCGGCGGACCACGGAGTCGGAGACGTCGCCCTCGTTCCACTGGTCGCCGGCGAGTTCGCCGATCATCGACAGGTACCCACGCAGCACGACGGCGAGGCCGTTGACCCGCTCACAGGAACGCGTGTTCATCTTGTGCGGCATCGCCGACGAGCCGACCTGGCCGGGCTTGAAGCCCTCGGTGACCAGCTCGTGCCCCGCCATCAGCCGGATCGTCTTGGCCAGGCTCGACGGCGCGGCCGCCAGCTGGACCACAGTGGACAGTACGTCGAAGTCGAGCGACCGCGGATAGACCTGGCCGACGCTGACGAATCCTTGTTTGAAGCCGAGATGCTCGGCCACCCGCGACTCCAGTGCGTCCAAAGTGGACTCATCGCCGAGCAGGTCGAGCATGTCCTGCGCGGTGCCGACCGGGCCCTTGATGCCCCGCAGCGGGTACCGCTCGATCAGGTTGTCCAGCCGGGCGAACGCGACGAGCAGTTCGTCGGTGGCGGTGGCGAACCGCTTGCCCAGCGTGGTCGCCTGCGCGGCGACGTTGTGCGAGCGACCGGCCATCACCAGGTCGGCATGCTCGACGGCGAGTGCCGCCAGCCGCGAGAGCACCGCGGCGACGCGGGTCCGCATCAGCTCGAGGGAACGCAGCAGCTGCAGCTGTTCGACGTTCTCGGTGAGGTCCCGCGAAGTCATTCCCTTGTGGACATGCTCGTGCCCGGCCAGCGCGTTGAACTCCTCGATCCTGGCCTTGACGTCGTGCCGTGTGACGCGCTCGCGGGCGGCGATCGAATCGAGGTCGACCCGCTCCAGCACCCGCTCGTAGTCGGCGACGACGCCGCTCGGCACCGCGACCCCGAGGTCGGCCTGCGCGCGGAGCACGGCGAGCCACAGCTCGCGCTCCAGCACGACCTTGCGCTCCGGCGACCACAGCGAGACCAGCTCGGTGGAGGCGTAGCGGGCGGCGAGCACGTTCGGAATGCGGGGCTTGTCCGTCACGACCTCACGATACTCGGCGTGCTTGCGTCCAGCCGCAGGCGGCCGGAACACTCGGCGCCATGGATCTTGTCCTCGTAGGTGGCTACGGGCCCACCGGCATCGTGATCTTCCGCCGCTCGGCCACCGGCCAGCTGACCCACGCGGGGACACTGCCGATGGAGTCGCCGTCCTGGCTGACCCGGCACCCGGCGCTGCCGATGCTGTATGCGGCCAACGAAACCGCGGACGGCGCGATCACGTCGGTCCGTATCGAGGACTCCGGCACGCTCATCGCGCTGGACACCGTCGACAGCGGCGGCGCCGACCCGTGTCATCTCGCGGTCACCCAGGACGGCCGATTTCTGTTGTGCGCCAACTATTCCAGCGGCAGCCTCGCGGTGTTCGGGCTCGACAGCGACGGACGGATCACCGGCCGGACGGATCTGGTGCGGCACATCGGACGCGGCCCGGCGGAGGGCAGGCAGGACAGTGCCCACGTGCACATGGCGGTGCCGGGCATCGACGATCTCGGCACGATCGTCAGCGCGGTCGACCTCGGCACCGACGAAATCCGCAGCTACCGGCTCTCCCCGGAGGGAAAGCTCCATGAGTTCGCAGTCTCGACGGTGCCCTCCGGCACCGGACCGCGACAGCTGATCCGGCGGCCCGGGACGGATCTCGCCTACGTCGTGGGCGAGCTGGCGGGGACGCTGGTCACGATGCGCGAGATCAGGCCCGGCGCGTTCGAGGTCGTTGCGGTCACGCCGTCGACGCACGCCGCGGACACCACACCGAACCTGGTCGCGCACGTGGAGCTGGACGGCGACCGGCTGTACCTGTCCAGTCGCGGACCGGACTGCGTCACGGAGTTCACCCTCGACCCGGCGGCCCTCGCGGTCACCGACCATCCGAGCGGCGCCGAGCCACGCCATTTCGCACTGGCCGACGGGATGTGCTTCGTGGCCGCGCAGAACGACGACGCGATCACCGTGTTCCCGCTCGACGGCTCCGGCGAACCGGCGCGCTATCCGACCCCCCGGCCCAGCTGCGTGCTGTTCAGCTGACCCCGGCGTTCTCGGTCAGCGCGGTGCGCAGCATGCGTGCCACCGCGGCGCGCGGATCGGGGTCGACCTCGATCAGCGCGTTGACCACGGCGCCGTCGACCAGCGCGACCAGTTTCTCCAGCTCGGCGTCGGTCACCGGGGTCCCGGACCTGGTGAACGTCTCCATCAGCAGCTCTTTGAACTGCTCGCTCAGCGTCCGCATGATCGGCCGCAGGTACTTCCGGCGGCCGGTGGCGACCAGCCGCTCGTACCGCAGCAGCACCGCCTCGGCGTCGGTCTCGGGATCCCCGGTGGCGGGCCCGAGCAGCATGTCCAGCGCCAGCTCGATGGTCGCCTGGACCCCGCGGTTGCGGGTGGCCATCTCCTCCAGCCGACGACGCCCGGCGGCGAGTTCGATCCGGGAGTGGTGCTCGACGGCGGTGGTGACGAGGTCTTCGAGCGAGTCGAAGTAGTACGTCGTGGAGGCAAGGGGCAGGCCGGCGCGTTCGGCGACCGCGCGGTGGCGCACGGCGTCGAATCCGCCTTCGGCCAGCAGCTCCGCCGCCGCCTCGGCGAGCGCGGTGCGCCGGCGTTCACCCTTGGGCGTGGTGGCAGCAGCGGTCATGGGCCTTCATTGTGCCAGCTCCGCCCGCAGCACCCGGTCAGAACCGCGCGGCGAGGTCACCCGCGATGCGGCCGAGGTCACCCGCGAAGGGGACCGGCCGCCCCGGCGTCCCCGCGACGCTGATCAGCACCACCGTCCCGCCGCTACGGGCCGGAAGCCGCGTGATCGACGCACCCGCGGGCTGCCGCGGCACTTCGGCCGGGATTCCGGCGGGGAAAACCGCGGCGGAGATGATGCCGTCGGCCAGCGGGAACCCCGCGGCCCGGGCGCCCGTCGTACAGGCGCCGCCCGGTGAAGCCCCATCGGCGGCAACAGGGACCGGGAGCTCGCCAGCGACGGGGGGGGGGCGGGCCCCGGAGTCCCGGTCGGACCCCGGGGTGGCGTCAGCCCCCGGGGCCGGGCAACCCCCGCGCGCCGCCGCGGCGGGCGGGGGGGGGGGGGGGGGGGGGTGGGGGTGGGCGCCCCCCCCCGCCGAACTCGCCGCGTCCCAGTCGGCCCTCGTCGAC
>NZ_JBHYIK010000004.1:0-47981 GCF_042739735.1 Amycolatopsis sp. NPDC059027
ACCGGGTCGTGCTCGTCGTCGCGACCCGGGGCGAAGTGGGGGCGGGGCCCGGGGGGAGACGACCCGCGGGGGGTACAAAAGTGGGGGGCCGCCGGGGCCGCGCCCCCCCCCCCGCTTCGACGTCCACAGTGGATTGTCCGCTCTTGAAGCGGGCCGCGAACACGTGCTGACCGAGGCCGGACCACACGTCGTCCTGCTCCGGCAGGCACACCACGGTCTCCGCGCCGGCCTCGTCGAGCAGCTTCTGCCACTGTGCCCTGGTGATGAAGGTCTGATCGAGGCTCTGCCGGAAGTCGACGAAGTCGGTGAGTCCCTCCTTGAACTCCATCGACACCATCAGCTGGTAGTTGTCCTTTGTGGACTCGATGAACACCAGCCAGCCGCCGGGGGCGAGTGCCTCGCGCAGGCGGGCCAGCATTTCGCCCGCTTCCCGGCCGTTGTGCAGTACGTTGTTGCACACCAGCACATCCACCGAGTTCGGCGGGTAGCCCTGCGCGCGGTAGTCCTGGTTGAGGTCGAACAGGCCGTAGCGCACCCACGGGTAGGCACGGTAGCGCTGTTCCGCCTCGTTGAGAAAGAACCGGGAGACGTCGGTGAAGTGGTAGTCCACAGTGAACTCGTCGAGCGCCGGGATCAGCTCGGCGCTGGTACCGCCGACGCCGGCGCCCACCTCCAGTACCCGTAACGGCTTGCCGGACGGCCGTTCGGCGGCCAGCTCCCGCAGTACCGCGATGGTGACCTGGTTGAGGTACCTGCTGAGCAGGTTGTCCTTGTACGCGGCCTCCGCGGTGTCGAACCGGCCTTCGGGGAACAGCAGCGCCAGCGGATCGAGCTCGTCCCGCATCAGCTCGGGCAGCCGCTCACTGCTGATCTTGAGGTAGTGCATCACCTTCTCGCCGTACCCGACCTGTTCGGTGATGACCTCCATCCGCTGCCAGAGCGCGTCGATCTCGCCGGGCTGGATCTCCCGCAGGCCGTGGTACCGG
Organism: Amycolatopsis sp. NPDC059027; assembly: GCF_042739735.1. Taxonomy (NCBI): domain Bacteria; kingdom Bacillati; phylum Actinomycetota; class Actinomycetes; order Pseudonocardiales; family Pseudonocardiaceae; genus Amycolatopsis; species Amycolatopsis sp. NPDC059027. The sequence goes on from NZ_JBHYIK010000004.1 coordinate 987, forward strand.
CCGGTGTCCGGTTCGCGGCTGAGCATCCCCTCTCGTTCCAGCACGTTCAGCCATCGACGCAGCAGCCGGTGGTGCCGTGGGGCCGCCTTGACCGCCTCCAGGATCTCCGGCAGCTCGTGCGTCCTGCCCGGCGACCCAAAGAGGTCGTGTTCCCTCAGCGTCTTGGCCATGCAGCGCAACGCGACGTCGTCGAACAGCCGCACCAGCTCGCCGAGCAGGCCGGGGTCGACGCCGTCCGCGACCGCCGAGGCCGCCTTTCCGGCCGCTGTGCGCAGCGCACTCAGGTGTTCGGCGTCGGCGGGATCGGCCTGATCCCGTTTCGCCGCTTCGACGAAGGCGACGAGGCGGCGGTCGAACGCGTCGGAGCCGGCCACCAGCGCCACCGCGGATGCCAAGCCGGGGAAGGAGCCGAGTGCCGCGTCGACCTCGGCCAGCTCGATCCGGTGGCCCCGGATCTTGACCTGGAAGTCCTCCCGGCCAAGGAACTCGATCACTCCGGAAGGCAGGTGCCTGCCAAGGTCCCCGGTGCGGTAGAGCCGCTCCCCGGTGACCGGATGCCGCACGAATCGCTGTCTGGTCTTCTCCTCGTCGCCGAGATAGCCGATGGCGAGCCCGGCGCCGCCGATGTACAGCTCGCCGGCCGTCCAATCGGGACACTCGTGGAACCGGTCGTCCAGCACGTGGAAGGTCTGGTTGGCCAGTGGCGTGCCGTAGGGGATGCTGTGCCACTCCGGCGGAACCTCGCCGATCGGGTGGTGGATCGACCAGATCGCGGCCTCGGTCGCCCCGCCGAGGCTGATCAGCCGGAGCTCGGGGACACGCGCGCGGATCTGGTCCGGCAGTGCCACCGGGATCCAGTCGCCGGAGAGCATCGCCAGCCGCAGCGACGGCAGCCGCAGATCCGGTTCCGCGTCCAGATAGTGCTGCAGCATCTGCAACTGCGCCGGAACCGAGTTCCACAGCGTGACGTCGTGCGCTGCCACCGATTCGGCCCAGTGGGACGGGTCGGACCGGCGTTCCGCCGACGGCAGCACCAGGCAGCCGCCGACCGCGAGCGGGCCGAACAGGTCGTAGACGGACAGGTCGAAACCGAGGTTCGCCAGTCCCAGTACGCGGTCGTCCTCGGTGACGGCGAACCGCTCGTTGATGTCGGCGATGGTGTTCAGCGCGCTGCGGTGGCTGATCATCACGCCCTTGGGCACGCCGGAGGATCCGGAAGTGTAGATCACGTACGCCAGCTCGTCGGGTTTCCGCTCGGACGCCGGCGGCTCGGCCGGCCCACCGGCGGGTTCGATGGTGTCCACCGCGAGCAGGTCGACCCCGTCCGGCGCCGGGTCGCCGGTCAGCCACGACTGGGTGAGCACCTGCCGGACCCCGGCGCCGGCCAGCATCATCGATCGCCGGGCGGCCGGCTGGTTGGTGTCCACCGGCAGGTAGGCGCCGCCTGCCAGCAGCACGCCGAACACACCGACGACCTGTTCCCAGCCCTTGTCCATGAACACCGCGACGACGTCGCCCTGCCGGCAGCCGCCGGAACGCAGCGCGCCGGCCACCGCGGTCGCGCGGGCGACGAGTTCGTCGTAGCACAGCGTCCTGGCCTCGGAGATCACCGCGGGCCGGTCCGGGGTACGCCGGGCCTGTGCCAGCACCGGCTCGTGCAGCAGGCCGTCCGGAACGGTGGTTTCCGTGGCGTTGAACCGTGTCCTGCTGTCCCGCTGGGCCGGCGGCAGCGGCACGGGGCAGGCGTCCGACCAGGCCTGTTCGCCTGTCGCCAGCTCACGCAGCAGGGCGGTGAACGCCGCGAACCCCGCTTCGATCACCTCACCGGGCAGCACTCCCTCCCGCACGTCCCAGTTGATCAGGAGCGTGCCGTCGCGTTCCGACGCCTGACAGTCGATCCACACCTGCGGGGTCTGGCTGATCCCGTAGCCGAGGCGGGCGCCGAGCAGCTTGTCCCCGATGTCTCCGGTGTTGCCGCCGAGCGTGCTGGTGAACACGACCGGCATGAGCGCGGCCGCGGCGTCCTTGCGCCGGCTGATCTCCCGCATCACCTCGACACCGGAGAACGTGCGATGCGACAGGTCCTTGCGGAGCTGGGCGTGCAGATGCCTTGCCCTGTCCCGGAAGCAGTCGCCGGCGGTCAGGTCGGTCGCCAGCAGGCTGACCGAGGTGAAGTCGCCGATCAGCTTGCCGACATCCGGGTGCAGGGGGAGCCGGTTGAGCAGCGTCAGGTTGAGGGTGAACCGTGGTGAACGGCTCCACCGGCCGATCACCTCCGCGTAGGCGGCCAGCACCGCGCCGGAGACGGTCACGCCGTTGGCCGAAGACACCTTGCGCAGCGCCGACCACAGCTCCGGCTCGATCTCGGCGTGCAAACGGCGGAACCGGGCCGTTCCGGATCCGCCTGCCGGGGCCGCGGCATCGGCCGCGTCGCCGGAGGCGAGCGGAAGTTCCGGTGCGCCGGGCAGTTCGCCGACCCGGTCCAGCCAGTACCGGCGGTCCCGGTGGTACCGGGAACCGGACCTGCCCTTCCGCTCGGCCAGTACGTAGTCCCGGAAGGTCACCGGCACCGGGGGCAGCACGCGATCCGGTTCCCGGTACAGCTCGCTCAGCTCGCCGAGCAGGAGCTGGATGCTCATGAAGTCCGCGATCAGCAGGTCGATCGACAGGTGCACGATCGCACCCTGGCCGGTGTGCGTGAGGCACAGCTCGAACAGCGGCCACCGGTCGGTCCGGTAGACCCGGTGGGACATCTCGTCCCGGATCGTGGTGAGCGCGTCGGCCAGTTGTCCCGCGTCGGCGCCGCGGAGGTCGCGCACGCCGATCTCGTAGTCCGGCACGGTGTCCCGCACGTACTGGTAACCGTCCGGGTGGACCACCGCGCGCAGCATGTCGTGCCGCTCGATCAGCTTGCGCAGCGCCGTTTCCAGCCGCTCGGGCCGCACGTCGGGCAGTTCGAGCTCCGCATAGCCGTGGCAGGCGACACCGCCGTAGGCGAAGCCGTCGTGCCTGCCGAACAGGTAGGCCGCCTGCACGTCGGTCAACGGGAACGGCTCGTGCCGGTGCTCGGGGTCCGAGCTGAGCTCCGGCTCGGCGTCCTCGGCGAGATGGCGCAGTATTTCGGATTTTTGCCTGCGTAGCTCGGAAATCCGCTCCTCGGTCAGCACGCCCTTGGGGGCGCGGAACTTCAGCTGGCCCGACTCGGCCCACAGCCGGACACCGGCCCGCTCCAGTTCGTCGATCAGGTGCCGCACGCTCATAGAGATCCGTCCTCGAAGACATCGGCGTTGGTCACATCGGCGGCCAGGTTCGTCGTCACCAGCGTCACCCACGCGGCGAGCGTGGGGCGGTCGAAGAGCTCGTCGAACTCCAGCTGGATGCCGAGATGGCCGAACTTGGCGGCGAGGTCCATCACCATGATGGAGTCCAGTCCCGCGTTGATCAGGTCGTCGTTCTCGCCAAGGGTTTCCGGTGGTATCCCGATCAGCTCCGCGACCGCGTCCCGCAGTGTGTCCACTGTGAACAGTGCACCGTTCGGTGCCGAATCGGCGGGTGGCGCGGGGACCGGGATCGCCGCGTCCATCGGGTACCAGTGCCGCTGCCGCTGGAAGGGATACAGCGGCAGCGGGCTGTTCGCGCGCGGTCCGGTCAGCCTGGCCCGGTCTTCGGCGGTCGGGGAGTCCACCGCGGGCCAGTCCAGTGGCGCGCCGCGGAGGTAGGCCTCGGTGAGCGCCGTGCGGCCGCCGTCGGCGGGATCCAGCGCCACCGTGCCGACGAGGTCGCCGCCGCCGACACCGAGCAGCAGGCCGACCTCCGGCGCCCGGTCGACGAACGGTGCGGCCACGCCGGCCGCGGCGAGCTCCGCGCGGACAGGTTCGTCGCACACCAGCGCGTCCGGTCGCAGGCCGAGTTCGGCCAGCACCGCGAGCAGCGTCGCCGCGCCCGGCCGACCGGCCGCGGGCCACAGCGCGGCGGGCAGCCACGACCGCATCATGGCGAGCAGTGAGCCGATCGGGTCGCCCGCCCGCAGCCGGATGGTCAGCCAGACCGAGCCGCCGTTCTCGGAGAAGGAGTCGAGCGTGTCGAGCCGCCGCACCAGTTCGGCAGGCTCGAAGGCGGTGACCACGGCACGGCACGGCAGGTGGTGGTCGCGTCCGCAGCGCCACAGTGTGAGCAGGTCCGCCTGCTCACGCTCGCTCCGGCCGGCCAGCGTCCTGGCCAGTGCTCGCGCTCGTGCTCGCGCCGCGGTCTCGGTCGCGCCGGACACCGGAATCCAACCCAGCCAGCTCGGCTCGGCACCTTCGCCCGCGATGGCCGTCTCGGCCCGCTCCAGCACCAGGTGGGCGATCGTGCCGGTGAACCCGAAGGAGCTGACGCCGATCCGGCGCGGCCGCCCGTCGTCCGGGATCGGTGCGGTTTCGGCGGGGAACCGGAAGGTGCCCGGCATGGTGCGCAGTTCCGGGTTGAGCCCGGTGAACGTCCCGCTGCCCGGCCACACGTCGTCCCGCAACGAAACCAGTGCCCGCACCATGCCGGCGGCGCCGGCCGCGGCTTCCAGGTGCCCGATATTCGTCTTCACCGATCCGAGCAACAGCGGACGGCTACGGGCACCGTGGACCTCGCGGAGCGCCTCGACCTCGATGGGATCGCCGAGCGGGGTGCCGGTGCCGTGCAGTTCCACCGCGTCGATGTCGTCCGGCCGCAGCCCGGCCGCGGCCAGCGCCGAGCGGATCACCCCGGCCTGGGCCCCGGCGTTGGGCACGGCCAGCCCGCCGGAGGGGCCGTCCTGGGCCACCGCGCTGCCCCGGATCACGCCGAGCACCCGGTCACCGGCCCGCAGGGCCGCCCGCAGCGGACGCAGTACGAACAGCACGACGCCTTCGCCGCGACCGTAGCCGTCCGCGTCGGCCGACAGGGTCGAGCAGCGGCCGCGTGGGGACAGCATGCCTGCCGCGAGCAACGACTGCTCTATTTCCGGTGACAGCGCGACGTTCACGCCACCGGCCACCGCGAGGTCGCACGCCGAGTCCCGCAGGTACCGGACCGCGGTGTCGACCGCTACCAGCGAGCCGGAGCAGGCGGTGTCCACCGCGATGGCCGGGCCGCGGAAGCCGAAATGGTAGGCGATCCGGCCCGCCGCCGAGCTGAGGCTGTTGCCCTGCGCGTAAAAGGCGCGGACCCAGTCCGGCCGCCCCGCTCTGATCGGGAGCGCGGCGTAGTCGTTGTTGCCCTGCCCGACGAATACCCCGACGGGCTGGTCCCGTAGCCGGTGCGCCGGCAGGTACGCGTGTTCCAGCGCGTGCCACGTGGTTTCCAGCAGCAGCCGGTGCTGCGGGTCCATGGCCTGCGCTTCCGCGCCGCCGAGTCCGAAGAACCCGGCGTCGAACCGGTCGATGTCGTCCAGTGCGGCCATCGGCAGGGTCAGTCCCACACCCAGTTCGGCGCGTTCCCGTGGCGCCGGGCCCGTCTCGTTCTCCCCGCGCGGCAGCCAGCGGGCGAAGGAGTCGAAATCGGTGTGCCCGCCGGGAAGACGCAGCCCGACGCCGATGATCGCCACCGCGTCGGTGGTGGGTTCCGGTGCCTGCCGGTCCGCGCCGGGCGTGTCGTCGGCCAGCGCCCGGCTCAGGCCGCGCAGGTCGTTGAACCGGTACAGCGACGCCACCGGAACCGGGCGGCCGAGTCGTTCGCCGAGCTGGTGTGCCCACCGGACGGCGAGCGCCGAGTCCATCCCGAGCTCGGCGAACCGTTCGTCCGGGCCGATGGTCGTCCGTCCGAGCAGGCCACACAACGATTCGTGGATCGCCTGGAACACCCCGACGCCGGCCGCGGGATCGCGGACCGGCGTACCCGGCTCGCCGGGCACGGCGTCGAGCCGATCGACCATCAGCGTTTCCAGCGCACCGTCCCGGTACCGTTGACCGGTCGCCTGACGGCGGATCTTCCCGGAGGAGGTCCGCAGCAGGAGGCGGCGGCGGATCAGCACGACCTCCTCCGGCACGATGTCGTGCCGCGCGACGATGGTCGCCCGGATCTGCCTGGCGATATCGGCCAGCCGCTCGGCGGGCAGGTGCCGGTCGACCTCGGCGAACAGCACAAGCCTGCCGTCCTCCGCCAGCTGGACGGCGCATGCCGCGCCCACCTTGACCGCGTCGACCTCTCGTTCGACCGACATCTCCAGATCGTTGGGATGGTGGTTGCCACCCCGGATGATGATCAGGTCCTTCAGCCTGCCGCAGACGAAAAGCTCGTTGTTGTCGAGGAAACCGAGGTCTCCGGTGCGCAGGTACGGCCCGCTGCCGTCCGGCAGGGTCGCGTGGAAGGTCTCTTGTGTCTCCTGTGGACGGTTCCAGTAACCGGACGGCAGGCCGTCGCCTGCGACCCAGATCTCGCCGATCCGGCGTTCGGGCAGTTCGGCCCCGGTCCGCGGGTCGGCGATGGCGACCCGCCAGCGATGGAAGAAGTCACCGCAGCCGACCACCGCCCGGCCGGCGCCGGCCGCGACGGGCTCCGCCCTGCCCTCGGTCAGCGCGTTCGCGGCGTACCGGCCGACCCGGTAGCCGCGTGGCTCGCGGGAAAAGGACACGATCAGCCCCGCCTCGGCCAGACCGTAGGCGGGGGTCAGCGCGGCCGGATCGAGGCCGCAGCCACGGAACCGGTCCCGGACCCGGTCCAGTGTCTCCGGCCGGACCGGTTCGGCACCGTTGACGAAGTACCGGACGCTGCGCAGATCCAGCTCGGCGAGCTCGTCGTCGGAGAACGCCTTGCAGCTCATGGTGAAGCTGAAGTCCGGCCCGCCGCTCCAGGTGCCCCGGTAGCGTGAGATCGCGGTGAACCAGCGCCTCGGGTCGCCGGTGAAGGTGGCCGGCGTCATGAAGGTGAAGGTGCCGCCGCTGAGGATGGGAGCCAGCAGCCCCATGATCATCCCCATGTCGTGGTACAGCGGCAGCCAGCTGACCATGTGGATGGGCTCGCCGTCGCCGTTCACCTGGTGCACGAAGCCGACCTGGAACAGCAGCGCGGCATGCGTGTCACAGACCGCCTTGGGCATCCGGGTGGAACCGGAGGAGTACTGCAGGTAGAGCAGGTCGTCGGCGTTCCGTGCCGGCGGGCGGAAGTCGATGTCCCCGCTGGGCAATTCGTCCACGGCAAGGGTGTCCGCGTGGTGGGGAGCGAGCAGGCCGGCGGCGGAGCTCAGGGTTCTGCGGGTCGACAGCAGTACTCCCGGCTCGGCGTCGGAAATGATGTGGTCCAGCCGCTCACTGACCCGTTTGAGCATTCCGGACTCCGGCACGTGCACCGGGACCGCGATCAGGCCGGCGTACCCGGCGGCCAGGAACGCCAGCGTGTGGTCGAGATTGCTGGGCAGGAGCAGCAGTGCTCGCGTTCCCGGCCGGTAGCGCTCCGCCAGCACCGACGCGTGGCCGCGGACTCGCCTTGCCAGTTGGGCGTAGGTCCACTCTTCGACGTTGTCATCGCCACGAATGAACCGGATGGCGACACGTTCGGCGAAGCGGCCCGCGATATCATCGAATAGTGCCGAGAATGTCGAGAATGCCTCGGAGCGACGGGTGCCACTCGTCATTGGTCGCTGCCCCCTCATGCGCTGTTGTGGACGGCACGGTGACTTTCGGTAGTTGCACCCCTACCTGTCATGCACGCTAACCGGCCCGCTTCGCAGGTTTGTTGCATCGGTGTTGCGATGGCCGCATTGAACTGCGTCCGGAAAGTGCGCCCGAAGCCGGGAAAGAATTCGCGGGTCCGGCTGGTGTCGCCGTATTGGATGAAAATCAAAATCAGGAGAACGGATTCTGTTGCCTAACCTGTGTTAGCCTTCATCTGGCCCGCGTTGGCTTTCAGCTAACCTCTGTTAGCCGAAATCTAGGCCGTTCGGTCGCGTTCGCTGGTGCTGTCGGCGTAGCAAGCGTGGGTGATTCACTGGTCCGGTCAGTGGTTTGGTGGCGGACACCTCCGTGGAACACTTGTCGACTGTACAAGCTTGTCGCTTGTACAAGAAAGCGCATGCCGCTGCTGAAGGAAAGTCGCTGGGGATGGGGTTGGTGTGCTTATCTGGGGGCGCGCAAAAGTAATCTGAAAAATTCGGCGAATATGTGCGCCCGGATGATTGTGCTCGGCCTTGACTGGGGGACTGTCGAACAAGTCGTGATTTTCCGCGGAGCGCGCTTCGACGAGGGCGGCGGCGGTGTCAGTCAGTACTGGGAGACGGGGGCCACATGGACGTGCGAGTGCTCGGATCGGTCGAGGCCAGGGTCGGCGGCGCCAAGATCGACCTGGGATCGCGGAAGCAGCAATTCATCTTCGCCGTGCTCGCGCTGGAGGCCAACCGTCAGGTTTCCGTCGAACGCCTGGTGGAGCTGACCTGGGGCCAGGACCGGCCGCCGTCGGCGAACCAGGTGGTCCGAACGCATATCTCGCGCCTGCGGCGGGTACTGCGGAACGCGCAGGTCGATCCCGATGACGTCGCGCTGGATCGGCGGCCACGGGGTTACCTGTTGCGCATCGACCAGCAGCGAGTGGACGCGCACCGGTTTCGCGCCATGGTCGACCAGGCCAGGATGGTCGACGACGTCGAGGCGGCCAAGCATCTCAAGGAGGCGCTACAGCTGTGGCGGGGTGAGCCGTTGGCCGGTCTGTGTCAGGAGCACGTGCGCCAGTACCTGTGCTGCGGACTGCACGAAGCGCGGTTGCTGGCGTTCGAGGACCGGATGGACCTCGAACTCGGACTCGGCCGCCACGGCGCGGTGCTCGGTGAGCTGTCCGAGTTCGTCGCCGGGTATCCGGACCGGCAGCGGGCCACCGCGCAGCTCATGCTCGCGCACTACCGCAGCGGGCAGTTGAGCCAGGCGCTGGACACCTACCGCAGGCTGCGGGTCCGGCTGGCCGAGCAGAGCGGGCTGGACCCCAGCCAGGGGCTGCAACGGCTGGAGACGGCGATCCTGCGCGCCAGCCCGCACCTGGAGCTGCCTGCCGGCCTCGCGTCCGGTGCCGCCAGTGCGCCGCGTGCCGCGCCGAGGCAGCTGATGGCGAACACGGACAGCTGTACCGGGCGGGGAGAGGAACTCGAGCTCCTGGATACGGTGCTGGAGAAGGACTCGGTGGACGGCAAGGTGCCTACGGTGGTGATCACCGGTGGCCCGGGTTTCGGCAAGACTTCCCTTGCCGTGCAATGGGCACACCGGGTGGTGAACCGGTTCCCGGACGGTCAGCTGTGGGCGAACCTCGACGGGATGTCCAGCCGGCCTCGATGTCCCGCCGACGTGCTGGCGCAGTTCCTCCGTGCCCTGCACGTGCGCGCCGCCGACATCCCGGACCGGCTCGAGGAGATGGCCGCGACGTACCGCAGCCTGCTCGCCGACCGCCGGATGCTGGTGGTACTCGACGACGCCGCGGACCATGAGCAGATCCGGCCATTGCTTCCCGGGTACTCCGGTTGCGCGGTAGTGGTCACCTCACGGCGCCGGTTCGGTGCGCTGGCAGGCATCCGGCCACTCGAACTGGGTTGTCTGGACGCGACGTCGGCCGTCGCCATGCTCGGTGGAATCATCGGCGTCAACCGGGTCGACGCGGAACCCGTTGCGGCCCAGCGAGTGGCGGATTCGTGCGGGAACCTGCCACTCGCGCTCCGCATCGCGGGCACCAGGCTCGCCGTTCATCCACAATGGACCATTGGATATTTCGCGGACCGGCTGAAGGACGAACGGCGGCGGCTCGACGAGCTTTCGGACGGAACCCTGACCGCCCGCGCCTCCTTCACCCGCACCTACCGGCACCTGGAGGGTGAAGTACGCGGCCTGTTCCACTGGTTCGGCCATGCCGACCTGCCGGAGGTCAGCCTGCCGAAGGCCGCCCGGCTGCTGGGCTGCCCGCTGTCCACCATGGAGGCCAGGCTGGACGCCCTGGTCGACGTCGGGCTGCTCGAGGTGGTGCTCTCCCCGGTCGGCCCGAAGACGGCCCGTTACCGGATACACCCGCTGATCCGGCATTTTGCCCGCGAACAGGCCGAGGCCACCTCGCTGAAACCCCGGATCCACGCCGAGCCGATGCCCGTCTCCGCCGGGTGACCGGCGTCGTCAGGACCGGTCGGCGCGCACGCCGGAAACTCTGCGGAATACCCGACACAGGATGTCGTGTATTGCTTGGGAGGCTGATCGGCGTGACGAACAAACCAGTGGCCACTGAGCCGAACGACCTTGGCAGGTATTTCGTCGAGCGCGTGAACACGGGCGATGTCGACGGGCTGGTGGCGTTGTACGAGCCGGACGCCGTGCTGGCGTTCCCGCCGGGCCATCTCGCGACCGGGCACGCGGAGATCCGTGAGGTGTTCGAGCGGATGGTGGCGGCAGGGACGGTGATCTCGCCGGGCAGGCAGCAGCCCGCGCTGGTGAACGGCGACCTCGCCCTGACCGCGACCACGTTGACAACCGGCGAGGTGACCGCCGAAATCGCCCGTCGTCAGCCGGACGGGTCGTGGCTACGGGTCGCGGACAGGCCGCCAGTCATGCCGTAGCGGGAGCGGACGGGTACGACGATGCGGTGCGGTGTGGTCAAGATCGGGGCATCGCGTCGGCCCTGTCCAGTGCTCCCAGTAGCGCGCCGGCGCAGAGTTCACGCAGTTCCGTCCGGGAGAAGGACCGGGCCGTCAGCCATTCCACGCACAGCACGCGGACGAACAGCAGCCCTCCGGTCAGTGCGGCGGACATCAGGTCCCGCGCGTGCTTCGTCAGACCGGAGGCGTCGAGGAGCCGTTGCCGCAGTACGGCCGGTTCGCCGGTGATGACGGCTTGGATCACCGGATCGCCGGCCAGGGTGCGGTTGGCCGCCAGGACCGTGTTGCGATGGGCCAGGAAATAGTCGAAGTGTGCCTCCAGGCCGGCGGTGATCTGTTCGACCAGGGGGACGGCCGGGTCCGGTTCGGTTTCCGCGAGCAACCGGTCGGCCGCCTGCTGGTACACGGCCGCGAACAGCTCGCCGCGCCCGTGCACCACGTCATGATGTCCTACCTGCTGCGGCGCGCCGCGAAACAAGGCTGAACCAGCCTGCCCGCGGCCACGGTCGGCGAATCCCCTGGAGGGGACCGTTCGGGGAGGCGGCAACCGTCGCCCGGCGCGATCGGGGAAGGGGCGGCCAGTCAGGACGGGTGGTCGTCAGCTCTCGTCATGGGCGAGTGCGTCGTCACGAGACGGGCAGATGGTCAGGAAGGTCGCGGCTCCGGTGAGGTCGAGGGCGCGACGGACGGCGTGGTGGGTGGCGCCGAAGACGTGTAGCTGGGCTGCCTGTGCTTTGGCGCGTTGCTGGGCTTCGATCATGGCGGATATCCCGCAGCTGCCCAGGAACGTCACGGCCGAGAAGTCCAATAGCAGCAGCCGGGGGCCCGGGGCGAGCGCGGTCGCCACCTCGTCGGCCAGTACCGGTACCGCGGCCAGGTCGAGTTCGCCGCACAGGATCACCTCGGCGGTGTGCGCGTCGAGGTGCTTGGCCAAGGCCGAGAACGGAACGTCGCCACCAACGACTTCGATCACCCGCACCACCCCGTCAGGTCACAGCGATCCCGGGAGATCACCACACCAGCGGGGCTCTCCCGGTAACCGGAAGACAGCTGTGGGTTCAACCGCTACACCGACCGTAACGCCACGACAGGATCGACAACAACCCACACAGGGAAACGAACACCGAAATCGCCCGAGATGGCCGAATCTGCGCCCCACCAGGGTTCAACCACAGATCATCCGGGTACCGGCGCGGGCCCGCGCCGAGCACTGGCGCGGGCCAGGAAAGTGAGCGCCCCGGCGCCTCGCGCGGCTTTCGCGGTGGTCAGTTTCCGCTGCCGTACGGGCGGGTGAGGATCTCCAGCTTGTGTCCGTTCGGATCGTCGAAGTACACGCCGCGCCCACCGTCCGCGTGATTGATCTCGCCGGGCCTGGCCTTGGCCGGGTCCGCCCAGTAGGCCAGGCCGCGTTCGGTGATCCGGTCGAAGATCGTGTCGAACTCCTCTTCACTGATCAGGAACGCGTAGTGCTGTGTGGTGATCTCGCCCTCGCTGTCCATGTAGTCCAGCGTCACGTCGTTGTCCATCCGCACCGCCATGAACGGGCCGAAAGGCGTCGCCGCGGGTAGTCCGAGCAGGTCGGTCAGGAAAACCGCCGAGGCCGCCTTGTCGCGAGCTGCGACGATCGTGTGGTTCAACTGGATGGCCATGATGCTCCCTCCGGTGTCCGGCCGCCGCGATCGGCAACCGGGTCACTACCGACGCTAGAACGTCGAGCTAACTGGAGGTCAAGGCCATACGACATCGCGGCGCCCGGGGAGACTCCGGGCGTTGACAACAAGAGAAGGAACCGTGGGCGCGAAGCATGATCGCGCTCGCACCCGGGTTACCGGTCACCGCGAAACGCGGCAACCGGGGTAACGCCGGGACCCGCCGGGTGAGGCCCGAGGTGGTTCAGGAATCGGGCCACAAGCGAGCGGTCAGCCCATCTGGTGCCAGACCCAGTCGTGGCATCGGTACCAGTGGTGAGCTCTGTTGCTGTAGAGGACCTGGCCTTCGTTGGAGGGGTAGCACCCGGGCAGGTCCGGGGGAGCCGGGAGCAGCTGCCTGCCCAGGTTCGTCGCCACAGCGGTGCCGGCAACCGCGGCAGGCGCGAGAACCAGCCCGGAACACATGACGATCATCGATACGGTGAGCAGCGCGCGACGGAGAAGATTCATGGTTTTCTCCTTGTGTGAGAGCCAATCCGCATGATTCGCAGCTATCTTGTCGCCGACGGATACTCGAGGCAACGGAACGGCCGGAACAGGACAGGAACACTCCCCTGCGGGAATCCTGGCATGAAAATGGCCCGTCCTGCCGGGAGATTTCCGGCTGGACCGACCGTCGATCAGCAGATCCCGATCAGCGAGTCGTTGGTGGTCTCCACCTGACCCGGATGCCACACCCAGCCGGAGCCTCCGGAAGAGCTCACGTTGTACCAGTTGTGGTCAGGTGTCTGGCAATTGACCGCGACCGAGGAACCGGACACGCCATGACCCGTGACCGGTGCGCCGGGGGCCGGTTGCGCGACGATGTCGGTATCGGCGATGAACTTTCCTTCCACCCAGCCCGCGGCGTGGGCCGACTGTGCCGTTGCCGCGGAGATTCCTCCGATGATCGCAACGGACAGGGCTGCCATCACTACCCTCGAGACGAATGTGCGCACTGGTTCTCCTCTGGTCTCCACGGCGATACTCCGTGAGCGTCCGAGCATCGCGTGATCAATTGACCGGAGAAAGCTAGCAATCGGTGATGAAATTTCAGTGACACTCGTCCGCGTGGCCGGGACTCGGGGACGCCCCTCGCCGCTACCGAGCGACATCGGACATCATCGACCTCGACGACCTGTGGGAAGAATGAGGGATTCATGGCTGACGAGCCGATCGACCTGATCCACCTCGCCGGGGAGGGCAGCAGTTTCGTGCTCCGGATCCGCGGCACCTTTCCGGGCTCTGACGACCTGCTGGACGGAGAGCTCCGGATCGACACGACCTTCGTCACCGGCAGGCTGCAGATGTGGCTGGCCCAGGACACGGTGGACGCCTGGCGCGACGCTCTCGATGTGCTGGACGCGGGCGACGACGTGGTGTGGGACACCGGAACCCGGGGGCCGATGGTGTCGCTCGAGCACGAGGAGTTCGAGCGGGTGGCCATCACTGTCCGGGACCCGGATGCCTCGGGCGTCGGGGTGACCGTGCCGATCCCGCTGGACGACGGCTGGTTCGACGACGCCTACGACCGGCTTGACCGGGTCTGGCAGCAGTGGTTCGGGTCCGCCTGATCCAGTCGCGGAAGCAGGCAGGCGGGCGCCGGAATCCGCGGATCTGTCCGTTGTGGACGGTTCACGTGGCTCATGGTCCTGCTCTGTGGCTTGCGGCGCATGTCTTCCACCACTCCTGTTCGGACACGCCGCGCGCGGTCCCGCCCCGCGGCGCGGGACGGGACCGCGGACGCCATGGTCACGCGATCTTCGGTGCGGCCCGCAGGCCGATGTAACAGCAGCCGGTGCCGTCCGGCAGGGTGCCGAACACCACCGGCATGTACGCCTCGGTCGGGCTGTTGCGGCCGGCGAACACGTTCTCCGCCACCGGCTCGAGCTCCATCTTGAGTGAGGGGGCGAGCCCGGCCATGCCGTCGACGAAATCGTAGACCAGGTACGGCTTTCCGTTCCGCTCGCTGACGGTGATGGCCACGCCTTCGCGCCGGTAGGTGCCGACGAACCGGGCGAGGTCCACCTCGATCGGTTCCGTGGCGGGGGCGAACTCCACCGGCATCCGGGCCCCCGCCAGTTCCGAGAGCAGGTCGCGGAACAACGCGGCGTAGACCCCGCGAGAATGCGTCCACGGGTTGTCGCCGCCGTTGCACAGCAGCGCGATGACGACCCCGGCCTCCGGCGCGATCCGCAGGTAGCCGTGCTGGCCGACGGTCGCGCCGTCGTGCCCGTAGCCGAACACGCCGGTCCAGTCGTACAGCGTCCAGCCGAGGCCCCAGGCGTCCGAGCTGACCGTCCACTTGTCCGGCACCTCGACCTCGCGGCGTTGCATGGACGCGACGGTCTGCTCGGACAGCAGCCGGGTGCCGTCCGGCGCGACTCCGCCGTCGAGGTGGAGTTTGCCGAGCCGCACGATGTCCGCGGCGCTCGCGCACAGGTAGGCGCCGCCGGGAGTGTGCGAACGCTGCAGCGGGTTCCAGGACGGCGCCGGTTCCGGGTAGGCCCCGGACGGGCCGAGGTGGCTCATCGCGGCACGGAAGCGCAGCGCCTCCTCGGGCAGCGTCACGGTGTGCTCCAGCCCGAGCGGGACGATCAGCATCTCGCGCAGCGCCTCGTCGTAGGTCTTGCCGGTGAGTACCTCGATGATCCGGCCGAGCACGCTGTATCCGGAGGTGCTGTAGGAGGCCACCGTTCCCGGCGGCACGTCCTGCGCGATGTTCACGCAGGCCTCGACGAACCGGGCGAGGCAGTCGTCGCCACGGCCGGTTTCCGCGTGGAAGTCACCGCTCATGCCGCTGGTGTGACTGAGCAACTGGCGGGTGGTGATCCGCTTGGTCGCCTCCGGGTCGGCGACCGCGAACTCCGGCAGGACGTCCACGACCGGGGCGTCCAGGTCGAGCTTGCCCTCGTCGGCCAACCGCATGATCAGCGTCGCGGTGTGGATCTTCGTGATCGAGCCGACCTGGAACACCGAGTCGGTGGTCACCTCGACGCCGGTGCCGCGGTGCAGCACACCGCTGGCCAGTTCGTGGATCTCGCCGTCGACGAGGACGGCGAGCGACGCGCCGGGCACGTGGTGTTCCGCGCGCAGCTCGTCGAGCCGGGCCTGCCAGCGGGCGGTGTCGAACGTCATCGTTTTCTCCTTTGTTGCTGGGATTTCAGCTGACCTTGGGGGTGGCGCGCATGCCGATGTAGACACAGGAGGTGCCGTCGCGAAGGGTCGCGAACACGACCGGCATGTAGCCGTCGCTGAACGAGGGACCGGCGCCGGTTCCCGCGAACACCTTGTCGGTGACCGGAGTCAGGTCGACGTCGAGCGGCGGGGACATGCCCGCCATGCCATCGACGAACTCGTAGCGCAGGAAGGGTTTTCCGTCCTTTTCGGACACCGTTATCGCGGCGCCCTCCCGGCGGTAGCGACCGGCCAGTGGCGCGAGATCGACCGCCGGCGGTGTGCTCGGCGGGCCGAACGGCTCCGGCATCCGCACCCCGGCCAGCTCATCGAGCAGTTCCCGGAACAGGTGCGAATACAGCTGGCGCGCGCCGCCGCCGTTGGTGGTCAGCGCGATCGCCACCCCGCGATCGGGCACCACACGCAGATAGGCGTACTGGCCGATGGCCGCGCCGTCGTGCCCGTAGCCGCGGGTGCCGAACCAGTCGTAGAGGGTCCAGCCCAGCCCCCAGGCGTCCGAGCTGACCGTCCACTTGTCCGGCACCTCGACCTCGCGGCGTTGCATGGACGCGACGGTCTGCTCGGACAGCAGCCGGGTGCCGTCCGGCGCGACTCCGCCGTCGAGGTGGAAGCGGGCGAAGGCGGCAAGGTCGCCCGCGCTGGCGATCACCCGGCCCGCCGGGCCGATCGCCCGGGACTGGAAATCCCACCGTGGCGCGGGATCCGGGTCCTGTCCTGCCTCGCCGAGGTGGCTCATGGCCGCCCGGAACCGCAGTGCCTCCTCGGGCAGCGTCATGGTGTGCTCGAGCCCGAGCGGGGTGAGCAGCCGGTCGGCCAGCGCCTGATCCCAGGTCTGCCCGGTGAGCACCTCGACGATCCGGGCGAGCAGGACGTACCCGCTGCCGCTGTAGGAGACCGCGGTCCCCGGCGGTACGTCCTGCCCGAGCACCCAGCACGCCTCGACATACCGCGCGAGGCAGTCGTCACCCCGGCCGGTGTCCTCGTGGAAGTCACCACTGATTCCGCTGGTGTGGCTGAGCAGCTGCCGCACTGTCACCGTTTTGGTGGCCTCGGCGTCCGCGACCGCGAAGCCAGGGAGCACGTCGGTCACGTGGCTGTCGAGATCGAGCTCGCCGGAGTCGACGAGCTGCATCACCTGGGTCGCGGTGTAGATCTTGGCGATCGATCCGAGCTGGTACACCGAGTCGGTGGTCGCTTCCACGCCGGTGCCGCGGTGCAGCACGCCGCCGGCCAGTTCGTGGATCTCGCCGTCGACAAGGACGGCGAGCGACGCGCCGGGCACGTGGTGTTCCGCGCGCAGTTCGTCGAACCGGGCCTGCCAGCGGGCGGTGTCGAACG
The DNA here is from genome assembly GCF_042739735.1 of Amycolatopsis sp. NPDC059027. Classification (NCBI taxonomy): domain Bacteria; kingdom Bacillati; phylum Actinomycetota; class Actinomycetes; order Pseudonocardiales; family Pseudonocardiaceae; genus Amycolatopsis; species Amycolatopsis sp. NPDC059027. The sequence continues at coordinate 17,775 of NZ_JBHYIK010000004.1, forward strand.
GAGTACTCATGGTTCTGTGCTCCTCGATGTCGATCGGTTCACGCGGCCACTTCGGCCGTCCGGGGTTCATGGGGCAATTGCTCGGCGGAGCCCGTCTTGCGGTTGCGCAGCACCAGGAAGGCGACCGCGGCCGCCACCGCGACGCCGCACGCGCTGACCACGAAAGTGGTGGAGATGGCGGAGGTGAACGCCGAGCGCGCGGCGTCGCCGAGGCCCGGTACGGCCAGTGCGTCCGCCATCGACCGCTTGGCCGATTCCGGAGCCGAGCCGGGCATGGCCGAGCTGAACCCACTGGACAGGACGCTGCCGAGGACGGCGACGCCGAGCGCGGCCCCCATCTGCTGGATGGTGTCGTTGAGCGCTGACCCGACTCCGGCATGGTCCGCGGGCACCGCGCTCATCAGCGAGGAGATCGCCGAAGGCATGGCGAGCCCGCCGCCGATGCCAAGCAGGAACAGCCCGATGGCGAGCGTCGCGAACCCCTGGCCGGTGGAGACCGTGGACAGCACGCCGAACGCGGCCGCCATGATGACAAGGCCGGTCGTGGCCAGCGTCCGGTTGCCGAACCTCTGCCCGAGGGTCGCGCCGGCCGTGTTCGCGAGGAGCGAGGCCACCGCCATCGGGATGAACGCGAGGCCCGCCTGGGTCGAGGTGTAGCCGAGCACGAACTGCAGGTACTGGGCGAGCACCAGCAGCAGGCCGCCGTTGCCGATCTGCACCAGGGTGAGCGAGAAGCTGCCGCCGGAGAAGTCGCGATTCCGGAACAGCTCGAGCGGCACCAGCGGATGCGCCACCCGCAACTCCCAGAACACGAATCCCGTGAGGCCGAGCACCGCGACCGCGAGCGCGGTCAGCGTGACGGGGTGGCCGAGCCCGGCCCTCGGCAGCTCGATGATGGTGGCGACCAGTGCGGTCATGCCGACGAACGAGAGCACCGCCCCGAGCGGATCGGCCTTGCGCCACGGCGCCTTGGACTCCGGCATCAGCAGCAGCGCGGCGATGATGGCGAGCCCCGCGATCGGCACGTTGATCAGGAACACCGCGCCCCACCAGAACCACGCGATCAGCGCGCCACCGAGCACCGGGCCGCCGACGAGGCCGATCATCGCGACCGCGCTCCACACGGACATCGCCTTGCGGCGTTCGGTGTCGTCGAACACGGTGATCAGGATGGACAGCGTGCTCGGCATGATCAGAGCGCCGCCGATGCCCATCACCACCCGCGCGACGATCAGCTCGACCGGGCCGGCGGCGAAGGTCGCGACCAGCGACGCCGCGCCGAACAGCGTGAGCCCGACGAGCATGATCTTCCTGCGGCCGAACCGGTCGCCGAGGCCGCCGGAGGTCAGCAGCAGACCGGCGAAAACCAGGATGTACGCGTCGAGGATCCACTGGGTGTCCTGTGCGCTGGTGCCGAGATCCTCGGCAAGCGGCGCGAGCGCCACGGTGAGAACCATGTTGTCGACCACCAGCACCAGCGTGCTCAGGCAGAGCACGACCAGGATCAGCCAGCGGCGCGGATGACGTTCGCCAGTTCTGTCCACAAGAGATTCCTTTCGCGGTACGATACGTCGTGCGCGACTAGCGCACACTGTACGCATGGGGGAGTTCGATGGTGAGCAGAAGGCCGCGCAGGGGCGGTCAGCCCGAGGGGGGATCCCATTCGGTGAGCTGGACGACCACACCGTTCGGGTCGGCGATCCGTACCGTCCACTCACCCCACGGCGTACGCCGCAACGGGCCGAGCAGGTTCGCGCCTTCCCTGCGGAGCCGGTCGTGCTCGGCGGCGATGTCCGTGACGCTGAACGACACCAGTACGTCCGCGAGCGGGTCGCGGGCCGGGTCCGCGGGCGGCACGGATTCCGGGTCGCGTTCGCGCAGCACGATGTCCGCCGCGCCGTCGTCCCGGGTCAGCAGTACCACGTCCTCGGTACGCACGTCCTCCCGGAAACCGAGGTGCGTGGTGAAGAACTCGGCGGCCGCCGGAACATCGCGGACCCGCAGTGACACCGAGGAAGCAATGACTATCACGGCACCAGCATCACCGCCGGCCGGCGGCGGATCAACGACGGAATCCGCAACGCCGGTTAACCGCAAGGTTCACGGTCGGGAGTAACAGTGGAACTTCGGGACATCGAGATCTTCCTGACCCTGGCCGAGGAGCTGCATTTCGGCCGTACCGCGCAGCGCCTGCACGTCTCGGTGGCCAGGGTCAGCCAGGCGATCAAGAAGCAGGAGCGCGGCGTCGGCGCGGAACTGTTCGAACGCACCAGCCGCACCGTGCGGCTCACCCCGGTCGGCGAGCAACTGCGTACCGATCTCGCGCCGGTGTTCCGGGGACTGCGCGAAAGCGTGGAGCGTGCCCGGATGGCCGCCCAGGGCAAGACCGGGGCTCTCCGGGTCGGCATGATCGGCGCCAACGCCTATGACCTTCGCCCGTTCTGGGAGTCGTTCCGCCGCCAGTACCCGCAGTGGGGACTGAAGATCCGGGCCAGCCCGTTCATCGACCCGTTCGCCGCTCTGCGCCGGAGCGAGATCGACGTGCTGGTGTCCTGGCTGCCGGTCGAGGAGCCGGACCTCACCGTGGGGCCGGTGATCTTCACCGAGCACCAGGTGCTGCTGGTCTCGCCGGAACACCGGCTGGCCGTCCGGGAATCGGTGTCGCTCGAAACGCTCGGCGACCACGGCGTGATGGACACCAAAGACGACGAGGGGCCGGAGTACTGGAAGGACGGTTTTTCGCCGTACTACACCGAAAGCGGGCGCCGGATCGAGCGGGTCGGCCCGCTGATCGACAGCATGGACACCATCTTCACCGCGGTCAGCACCGGCGAGGTGGTACACAATCTCGGCGCGCACTGGGCGCGTTATAACGGCCGGCCGGACATTCTGTACCTGCCGATCGACGGCTTCGCCGGGCTGCGGTGGGCATTGATCTGGCGCAGCGACGCGGAGACCGAGGCGATTCGGGGGCTCGCCGCCGTGGTCCGGGAGATGGGCACGCTCACTCTGTAGCGTGTGGCTCACGCGAAACGGCGAAAGGAGGCCGGAAGGTGGCCGGTACGCGTCGAGTCTCCTCGGTCTGGACCCGGGAGAGCAAGGACGAGCAGCCCGCGTTGAGTCCGGGCCAGATCGTCACCGAGGCGATCCGGCTGCTCGACGAGGAGGGCCTCGAAGCGCTGAGCATGCGGCGTCTCGGCGCCCGGCTGAACGCCGGCGCCACCTCCCTGTACCGGCACGTGAGCAATCGCAACGAGCTGATCGAGCTGATCGTCGACGAGGTCTACCAGGAGATCGAGGTGCCGGAGCCGGACACTCCGGAGGACTGGCGCGCCTCGGTCGCGGTGTGCGCGCGCAGCATGCGGGCGATGATCCTGCGACACCCGTGGATCGCCGCGCTGCTCGGCATGACCGGGCTTTCCTATCTCGGGCCGAACGTGCTGCGGCTGAACGAGCGCATGCAGCAGCGGTTCGAGGCCGTGGGGTTCGAACCGCGCGAAGCGGCCAACGCGATCAGCGCGCTTGTCTCCTACGTCATCGGGATGGGGATCAGCGAGGCCGCGTGGCTGACCCTGGTCGCCCGTACCGGCGAGACCGAAAGCGCGGTGCACGCGAGCCTGCAGCCCGCCATCGAACGGGCGGTCCGGACACATCTCGACGCGCCCGCGCGGTTTCTCGGCCCGCAGTTCCGCGATCCGAAACGGAACCGCGACGAGAAGTTCGAGTACGGGCTGGACCGGCTGCTGGACGGCCTCGCCACACGACTCGACTGAGCACGTTCGATCGCCGGCACGATAACCTGTTCCATTTTTGCGCCGCCGTCGACGGCCCCACGACCTGTGCCGCGACGGCCGTTCGTCCCGGCCGCGAGCGTAGCGTTTTCGAGGATGAGCGTGCTTTGCGGCCTTCTACGAGACCTACTTCTACTACGACGAGCTCAGCTTTGGATGGTCATCGAGGCGAGGATCGTGCCGGAGCCGATAGTGATCCGCTGTGGACGGTCCGGGGTGCGGGACCACCAGTAGACACCTGAACATGCGACGGAAATCGGGAGCGAGCCGACGATGGTCGCCTCGCGGTGGTCGCGGAGGACGGCGACTTTGGCCCCGTCCGCGGTTTCGGCCATGGTCAGGCGTGCCCCGGGAAACGTGTGCAGCAGATGACGGGCTCTCGTGCGCGCGTGTTCGAGGCTGGGGTGGAGGTCGCCGCTGAAGACCGCACTGGCTCTTTCGAGGGCGCTGATGTCGTCGGTGTGGTCGTTCGCGACGAGGTGGCAGTCGCTGGAGGGTGCCACGGTGCGGTGGAGCCGCAGGGTCGCTTGGTCGCCGGATTCCCGTGCTTCGGTGATGGTTGCGTGGAGGACGGTGGGCTTCTGGACCGCGACCTCGGGTATCGGCAGTCCATCGTTGCGTGCGGTGTGCTGGGGAAGGGGGAGGTTCAGGATTTCGTAGGCGCGGGTGAGCATGGTCGCGAGCGCGTCCTGGGCGGCGAAGGCGGACGCTGCGAGTTCGGAGTCCCGGGCGCCACCCACGAGCGCCGCGGTGATCTGCGGTTCGAGTGATTCTCCGGTGCGTAACTGGGGCAGACCACCGCGGAGCCGGTCCATCATCGATCCGGGTACGACTTCGCCGCCACCGTTGGCCGCGAAGAGTGTCGGCTTGCCGATGGCGGCGGCGTAGGCGGTGAGCGAGCCGTGGTCGGAGATGACGAGGTCGGCGGCGACGATGACGCTGCGCCATTCGCCTTGGGCGGGGATCAGCCGTAGACCGGCCGCGGTCGCCGACCGGGTCCACGCCCGGACCTGCAGCTCGCCGTGTCGTTCCCAGACGTTGGGGTGCATGGTCAGCGCGACGGCGAATCGGTCGACGGGCAGTGTGGTCACGATGTCGTGGGGGAGCTGGGGATTGCGGCCGAAAAGTGATTCGGGGCCCCAGGTTGAGCAGAGGAGAACGAGCTCGCGGCCGTCGGCCGTCAGTGCCTGGCGGTATCGGTGGCGCAGGGGCAGGTTCCGGACGATTCGTTGATAGGCGGGGTCTCCGGCGACGAGTGCTCGCTCGGGAAGACGCCGGTCGATGTCGTTCAGCGTCGCGATGTCGGCTTCGTGTGCGACGACGATGGTGGCGGGCACGACTTCGCCGTCGTGGATGAGCGCGGACCGCCGGAGCCCGGAGATCTCGCCGGCGGTGTCCGCGGCGAAGCGATGGAAGCCCGCACCGTGCGGCATGAGCATGACAGGCGCTTGGACGAGGTGCAGGTCTGTCTTGTCGCTGGCGGCCAGCGCGAGGTCGAACTGTTCTTCGACCGCTTCGGCCCAGGAGAGCTGGAGCGCGCCCATCGCGGTCAGGCGCGCGGGCAATCCGCCGGCGAAGCCGGAGCCATGGTCAACGGTGAACCACACTTCGAGCCGCGGGTCGGCGGTCAGTGGCCGGACCAGATCCGACAGCCGGTTCGCGGCGGCCGGATTGCGGAGGATGACCAGCACCCGGCGGGCGGCCCGGACCGTGTCCCAGAGTCCGGCTTCCGGCTTCCGGCTTCCGGCTTCCGGCTTCCGGCTTCCGGCTTCCGGCTTCCGGCTTCCGGCTTCAAATTCGCTTACCATGCGGTATTGCCTTGGTCAATTCCTCGATCAGGGGAGCGCAAGGCTCCTGGTGGGTGCGCCGGGTCACCGTAGCAACGGTGTTTCCGGAACGCCCATGTCGGATGTAGCCGTCCAGTACCGTGTTGGTCACAGGGAGCCAGCGCGGAGGGAGCGGCGGAATGCGCAACACACTGTCCGGACGTGCTGGGCAGGTGGTGCAGGCACGCGACATCGGATCGGTGACCTTGGCGGCGCCCGCGATCCCGGCGGCGGTCCCGGCGCTGGTGCCCGCGGCTCCCGCGACGTTCGTGGACCGTGACTCCCAGTTGCGGCGGGTGCGTGCGGTGGCGGAGTCGGCGCGTGTCGAGCTCGGGCGGCCGCCGGTGGTCGTGCTGCGCGGTATGCCTGGTGTGGGGAAGACGGCGTTGCTGCAGAAGGCCGCCGCGACGCTGAGTGACCGGTTCCCGGATGGCGCGCTGCACGCGGCGTTCGGTGCCGATGGTGACTCGCCCGCCGAGGCGCTGGGGCGGCTGCTTTTCGCGCTCGGTGTGCCGGAACCGTTGCTGCCCACGGATTTCGCGCGGCGGCAGGACCTGTACCGGTCGTTGACCGCGGGGACGCGGCTGGTCACCGTGCTCGACGACGTGACCGACGCCGCCCAGGTCGAAGCGTTGTTGCCGAACTCGGGCGCGAGTTTGGTCCTGGTCGCGGGGAACAGTTCGCTCGAGAAGCTGTACGAGGATGGCGCCGTCGGTGTGCCGGTGGAGCCGTTGCCGGTCGAGCACGGTGTCGCGCTGCTGGCGAAGGTGTGCTCGGACGGCCGGATCGACGCCGAGCCCGCCGCGGCCGCGCGGCTGGTCGAGCTGTGCGGGGGACTGCCGCTGGCGCTGCGGGTGGTCGGCGCACGACTGGCCGTCCGTCCGCAATGGACTGTCCAGCGGCTGATCGGCGAACTCGGGGAAACGGACGCCGACTCGGTCACGGACCGGCTGGCACCAGTCTTCGACGCCGTGTACGAGGATCTGCCCGAGGATGCGCGGACGGTGTACCGGGTGCTGGGCGCGCTGGTGGGAACGCATTGTGGCGCGGAACTGGTCGCGGCGATCATGGGCCGGCAGGTCGCGCGAGTACGCGAGGACCTCGAAGAACTTTACCTGCGAGCGCTGATCGAGGAGCCGACGGCCGGGACATACGTCATGCACCGGATGGTGCGCACGCACGCGTTGCGCCGCTCGGCGGCCGAAGACCGTGAAGAGGACCGCGCGACGTGGCTGTCGCGGGCGGTGGACTGGTGGCTGCTGGGCGCGACCGCCGCGGACGTCGCGGTCACCGGATGGCAGCGCCTGCGTATCGCCGACCCGGCGCGACTGCTTTCGCCGGACGCCGTGACCCCTGATGCCCTCGCGGGCTTGGCGTGGTTCGAGCGGGAACTGACCAACATTCTCGCCGCGCTGGAGGCAGCCGCGGCCAAGCGCTGGCACGACCGGGTCTGGCAACTGTTCGAAGCAAGCTTCGCCTACTTCGACGCGCGCCGCCCTCTCGCCAGTTGGTACCGGGCGGCGAATGTGGCCGTCGAATCCGCGCGGATCGCCGGCAACGCACCGGCCGAGGCACGATGCCGCTGTCTGCGGGCGAAAGCTCTGCAGGAGCTGGAACGCTTTCCCCAGGCGGCGGCCGATCTGGCCAGGGCACGCGAGCTCGCCTCCGGCGACGAGTGGCTCTTCGCGTCGACCTGCGATTTCACGGGCAACCTCGCGCTGCGGGAACAGCGGTTCGACGACGCGCTCGTATGGTTCCAGAAGGCGCTGGACATCAACATCACGCTGGGCAAGGCCCGAGGCACCGCGATGCAGACCGTGTTCGCCGGGCGGGCGCTGGCCGGGCTGGGCCGCTACGGTGAGGCACTCGAGACGTTGGAACGGGCGCACCAGCTCGCGATCGCGGCGACAGCGGAGAGCGTCGCGGCGAAGGCCCTGCTCGCCACCGCGGCGGTGTGCGTGGCGCAAGGCGACTTCGGCCAGGCGGATCGTGTGCTCGAGCAGGCCGCGGCGAGCGCGAAGGAGGTCGGGCAGAGCGCCATCGAGGCCGAGGTGGCGACGCTGCGGTCGTCGACGGCGCGGCAGCGAGGGCGGGACGAGGAAGCCGACCGGCATGCCCGGTTCGCCGCCGGCGTGTACGGGCGCATGGGAAGTCCGCGTGCCGGTGAGGTGCTCGCCTGGCTCGGCATCTGACGGAGCTCGGTGCGCTCGACCGTGCCCGCACGTGCTGTCATCGACAACGTCCCTTGTGTGGCAACGATGAGCCCGCTCGTGCTCGCCCTCACATGACCGCCGTCGGCGCCAGCGCCAACGTCGTCATGCCCGGCATCGCCACCCGCTCCGGCACTCCGATCTCCTTCTTGGCGGTCGACGGGGGTGCGCCACGGTCGTACCAAGCAACAACAACGGTGATCAACAGTTTCAGGCTTGCGAGAGACCCCGCCCGGTCTACGGCGGGCGGCGGAGACGGCCTGGCTGGTCAAGGCCAGCCAGGCCTGCCGCAGATGTCCTATCGTGCCCGCGGTATTGGTACGCGTTGCCTTGGGGGCACGTCTAACAATTGGCCGCTCCGGGCTGATTCTGGACGTACGCGAACCCTTCGTGCTGATTGTTGGGGTTGAACACCCAACGCCACCAGGTTCTTGCGGCCGAGTCGTAGAAATTGCAGAAGAATCTCACGTGCTGCCCGTCGGTGGCTTGCCCTTGGTTGCAGTTGCTGCCAGGGCACTGGTACAAAGTTTGATTCCATTTGACCTGCAGGTCACTGCCGGCTGCGCCGCAGTCCACGTCAGGATCTGCGTATTTGAGATAGTTGACCGGAATGAAGCCCGTGTGCTCGTTCGCGCGGTTGAAGACCAGGCCCCATTTGTAGCCGCTGGCGTTCCACGTGCACACTTCAGCAAGATCATTGCCTGGATATGCCTGCCCTTGGTTACACTGGAATCCAGGACATTGGTACAGTGTTTGATTAGAAGTAACCTCATTGTGCCAGCCGACTCCCATTACGGATGCGGAGACCGGCTTCTCCTGTATGTCGGCAGGCCCAGCGCTCGCTGCGGGGGCTCCTGTGAACATCGCCCCGATGAACGTGCTGACCAGGAGTATCACTCGAAGCTTCGTACGTATGCCACTACTCATGTCGTTGCCCCTTAGAAGCGATTGACTCGAACTGCACGAGCAATGCACCACCTCCCCGAAGGACTCCGGCGAGGTCAAGACGGGTCTCGAGCCGCGGAGTGCCGGGCACGCCTCTCCACCGCGTGTCGTACGCACGCGGCGAGCGGCTGCTCATCGGTTCGGGAATGCAACCCGAGGATAGCGACGAACAGTGCCTGCTGGATTGGAAAAATGTAAGGCTGCCGGTTCGGTTCGCGCTGAACGCCGAGCCATGCCTTCGCCGTTCCGGTGGTGCCGTGTGCCACCTCGGCCCGATGGTTCATCTCACCGCACTCGCACGGGCCGATGTCGTGCCAGGCGCTACGACCACGAGGGCTCGCTGCTTCTTTCGGTTCATTCACAGCCAGGAGGCCCCACAGCGGGCGCACGTCCTGTTATGCTTTCCGCGCCGCGGATGTCGCTCACGGCATCGCCGGAACCAAGGGGAACAGTAGTGGGGGAAACTTCGCAGTCCGACGACGACTTCTGGAATACCCAATTGCCGGATCGTCGGTTGGCGCGCTGGATCAGTTTCTACCTGGCTTTCCAAAGAACCACACCTGTGCCAGAGACACGTACCGTGGCCGCGCTGAACTCAGTCGTGGTGGTCATCGATCTGGACACACCGGTTCGGCATCAAGTGGCCGACTCGCCGCTGGCGACGGTTTCCCCCGTCGTCGGGCTGTCGAACACGCCGATGACCTACACGCGAGTGGGCCGGGAGCGAGGGATCATCATCGAGTTGACCCCGCTGGGCGCACGAGCGCTCTTCGGCCTGCCGTTGCGGGAAGTCAGTCGTACCAGTGTGCGATTCGAAGATCTCTTGGGCGCACGAGCCAGATTTCTCCGGGAAGAGCTGCGGGAGGCGCGGGATGCGAACCACCGGTTCCAGATTCTCGACCGGCGGTTGTCGAGCTGGCTCTTGGACGAACCGGAACTGCCCAAGTCGCTCGACCGCAGTTGGCGCAGCCTGACGATATCGGGCGGTGCGGTCAAGGTCGACGACCTCGCGGAACGGGCCGGCCTGACCCGACAACATCTGGCCACCCGCTTCCACCGGGAGGTCGGGCTACCACCTAAAGCCATCGGTCGGATTGCCCGATGTCACCACGCGATCAGGCTCCTGACAGGCACCAACCCGCCGCCGCTACCCAGGCTCGCCGCGCTCTGTGGATACACCGATCAGGCGCACCTCAATCGAGACTTTCGCCTGCTGATCGGTCGCACCCCGACAGCGTTACTGCGCCCCGGGAACGCGACCGACCTCTATCTCGGCAGCCTTATCAGCCTGCGCCCCACACCGCTGACCGGCACAAACCTGGAGGCGGGCCGCCCGCTTCGCTAGCCTGGACCAGAGCCGACGCCCAGCCGCGCCGTTGGTCGTCAGCCGGTGTCGTTCGGCGGTGACCGCGGCGTAGCCTTTCGCGGTGGCGGCGCTGATCAGTCGCAGCGCGCTCGCGGCGTTGTCCCCGGCCAGACGGTAGGCGCCGGGCACATCCACCAGGTAGTCGCCGAAGTCGTCGCGGAGCTTGAAGCAGATCGGCCGCCCGTCCCCGGCCGACGACTTCACCCGCACCACATCGGTGCGCCCGGCGCAGCTCACCGGCTCCGCGACCGCCGTCACAGCCGACACGCTCAGTCCCGCCAGAACACACCCGATAGCCACACCGAACCGAGACGCGCGCAGCACACGGGCCAAGGCCACCGCGGAGCAGCAGGACGTGCGGGAGCAGGTCGCACAGCTGGCCGCCGGTGGTGGCCCGCAGGTGTGCGAGCGCGCCACCACGGTGCTGGGCGGGTCGGCCACGGACATCCGTACACGCGCCCAGGCCGCCGAACAGACCCAAATAGCCAAGGACACCTCCGCCCGCGCGGTCACCCTCGCCCTCCACGCCAAGAGGGAAGCGGACCGGGCTGCGTGGGCCACCGACCAGCATAATTACATAATAAGGCTATCTAGATGCCTGAGGCGTGAGAGGGCTCGGATGGGCTCCGCTCAGGCAATAATCATGTTTTAACCGGTAGTACGGTGATAAAACGGGCAGTAATCATCGAGCTCAGTGAAGTTTTACATAACTCTATGATATAAATGGGTTATGGATGAGCTGGAGCGCGACCAGGGGCGGGATGACGTCACGGAGGCTTTCGACGAGGTTGTTCGCCTGATGATCCGGCATCTGGCCGACCACGGAAGTTTGACGTTCACCGCGATCATGTGCCTTGGCAGGCTCTACCGGGACGGCCCGACGCGGCTGACGGAACTGGCGGCGGTGGAAGGTACCAGCCAGCCCTCGACGAGCCAGTTGGTGCAGCGCCTGGAGCGGCAGGGGCTGGTAGTGCGAGTCAGGGACCCACAGGACGGGAGGGCGTCGCTCATCGCGCTCAGCGACGCCGGCCGCACTCTCGTGGCCAACCGTCTCCGCGATCGCCGTGACCGCCTGGCGGAGTTGCTGACAACGCTCTCCCCCGAGGACGACGCCTCGCTTCGGTTGGCGATGAATGTGGCTCGACCGATCATCCAGCGGTTGATCGAGACCGCCCGCCGGTCAGGCAAACAGGCCAGGTCCTGACGACTTGGTCACTCGATCCATTTGGGGGTACACCATGATCACACCATCCACGACCGCCACCACTTCCGCCTCTCCGCGATCCCACGCGGCCGAGCGTCCGGCCGACTACGACGTGGTGGTCGCCGGGGCCGGCCCCGCGGGGCTGATGCTGGCCGGTGAGTTGCGGGCCGGCGGTGCCTCGGTCACCGTGCTGGAACGGTTGACCGAGGTCAATTCCATCCTCAAGGCAGGAACCCTCAATCGACCCAATATCGAGGCGTTCTACCGGCGAGGCCTGCTTCCCGCGCTGCGGCAAGCCCAGCAGGAGACGGAGTGGACCGTCTCCTACATCTCCACCACGCGCCCGGACGGCACGAGCGGGCTGCCCAGGTTCTCCGGGCATTTCGCGGCGATCATGCTCGGCGACGAGATGCTGGACGAGTCCGACCCTGACCTGGCCGGGCTCTATCCCCCGGACATGGTCGACCTGGTCCACCAGAAACAGGTCGAGATCATCCTCGCCGACCGTGTGGCCGGGCTCGGCGTGGAAATTCGTCGCGGGGTGGAGGTGACCGGTTTCGAACAGGACGCCGAAGGGGTGACGGTCGAGACCGACCAGGGGCCGATTCGGTGCGGATGGCTCGTCGGCTGCGACGGCGGCCGCAGTACGGTGCGCAAGCTCGCCGGGTTCGACTTTCCCGGCACCGAACCGGAAATCACCGGCTACCACGGGATGGCCGACATCGCCGGCGTGCAGGACCTCGGTGTCGGTTGGCACGCGACCGACACCGGCGTCTACCTCAACGACCCGCCGCGCGGGCGAATCACCACGGTCTCGTTCGAGGGCGCACCGGCCGACCACGACACCCCGGCGACCGCCGAGGACCTGGAGGCAGCCATCCGCCACGTGACCGGTGCCGAAGCCACGGTCACCGGGATCACGAGCCTGACCCGGTTCACCGACAACACCCGTCAGGCCACGACCTACCGGAAGGGGCGTGTGCTGCTCGCCGGCGACGCGGCCCATGTGCACCCTCCGTTCGGCGGACAGGGGCTCAACCTGAGCGTGGGCGACGCGATGAACCTCGGGTGGAAGCTCGCCGCCACCGTGCGGGGGACGGCGCCGGACGGGCTGCTGGACACCTACACCGCCGAGCGGCTTCCCCTCGGCGCCTGGGTATTGAACTGGACCCGCGCCCAGATCGCGGTGATGCGCCCGGAGCCCCATGCCCGTGCGCTGCGCGAGGTGGTGGCCGACCTGGCGCGGACCGTGGACGGTGCCACGTACTTCGCGAAGAAGATCTCGGGTATCTGTCAGCGATACGACCTTTCCGGTGACAATCCCCTGGTCGGCGCCAGCGCACCCGACTACGAGCTGGCTGACGGATCCCGGCTCGCCGACCACATGCACGACGGCAGGGCGCTCCTGCTGGACCCCTCCGGTGCGCGGCACGACCTCGTTGCCCCCTACCGCGACCGCATGCGGACGATCACCACGGCCCCGCTGACCGACGACGCTCCGGCGGCCATGTTCGTACGACCCGACGGTTACGTCGCCTGGGCCGGCGAACCCGACCGGGACTCGCTGGACAAGGCACTGCAGACCTGGCTCGGCGCCCCACTGGCACATCCGAGCCAGACTCCGGAGGCTCCGGCTCAGCGCTAACCGCCGTACCCCTGCTACATCTGCGGCCAATGGCAGCTGCCGCCGACGCGTGGTCCTGCGTCGCCGGACTGAGCGCCGGGCAGGACATCTCCGAACGGACCCGGCAGCAGACCGGCCCGGTGCCGCAGTTCGGCCTGACCAAGTCGTTCCCGGGTTCAGCCCGGTCGGCCCCTTACCGGTCACGCCCGATGAGTTCGACGATCTCGACGACATCGAACTGATCGAGCGGCTCTCGGCGGTGCTCCCACTACTGCCCGGCGACGTGATCTTCACCGGTACCTCGGCCGGTGTCGGTACCGGACGAGCCTCGCAACGCTGCCTCGGCCCTGGCGACGAACTGATTGGTTACGTCCGCGGTGTCGGGGAAATGCGCCAGCATGACCATCATGACCTGACCACCTGGCGTTCGGAGACACCAATGACGTCGCACGGACCGTTATCGGCCACGATCGGGGTTCCCGGGCCGGCGGTGACCATGTCCAGCTACACCCGGCTTCGGGCTGACTCCGCAGCCGGGTGGCCGGCTCGATACTCGCGACGGCGGCACGTCGTGGTCGGGTCCGCGGACTACGAGGCCACCCGGCGGCTCTTTCTCGACAGGATGGGGTTCAAGCCTTCCGACGAGGTCTCCGATCGCCGCTCGTTGCTGCGGTGTTCGACCGACCATCACCACGTCCTCGTCCTACGGGGCACCCGTGTCGTTCCTGCACCACGTCACGGCAGGTCGACGAGTGTCCCGGCTTCCCCAGCGGCCGGCGCGTCCGCGACAGATTTCAGCACGAGATCTCCCAGGTCGACCGTGCTGGTCATTTTCTGGAAGCTCGCGAGGCTTCCGGGCCATTTGGTCACGACCTTGCCCGCCATGCCCAGGCGATACCAGCTGTGGCACGCACCGGCCTCCCAGACGGAGTCCGCCATTGCGCTGTCGACCCAGTTGTTGAAGCTCTGCTGAGCCCTCTGCGACGGCTGGACGGAGACGGCGCCGCTCTCGTCGACGAGCTGAATGTACTGCATGATCATCTTCATCTGCGCCTCGATGACCGCGATGATGGACCCACTCGCCTGGGTGTGCGGACCGGTCACGAGGAAGAGGTTGGGGAACCCCGCGACCACGGTGCCCTTGTACGCATGTGGCGCTTCGCGCCACGCATCCGCCTTCAGCGACCGCGCGGATTCACCGTGGAACTCTATCCCGGCGTACATATCGGTCGCGGTGAAGCCGGTCGCGAGAACGACCACGTCGGCGTCCCATTCGCGCCCGTCGCCGGTCACGACGCCGGTCGCGGTCATAGACGAGATCCCGGCCGACCAGACGGTGGTTCTGCGGTCGGCAAGGGCGGGGTAGAACGTGCTGGAGATGACCGGCCGGCGACAGCCGAACCGGTACGACGGTGTCAGGAGGTTACGCAGGCCGGCATCGACGATCTCCGACTCCATGTAGTCACGCCACTGTCCTTCGATCTTGGCGAGCTGGGCCTCGTCCATGACCGCCTGTGTTTCCGCCTCGACGTTGAACCTGTGTTCGGCGTCGAGGCGGATAGCTTCCATCCGCTCCGGTTCGTCCCGGAACCGTGCCTGCGCCTCGAGGTCGTAGAACTGTTCGTCCTTCGGCATCACATAGGGCGGGGTGCGGATCACCGCCAGCACGCTCTCGGCCACCTCGACGGCGTAAGGGAGAACCTGCGCGGCACTGGCGCTCGCACCGACGACCACCACGCGCCGACCTTCCAGGGAGACTCGTTCGTCCCATTCCGCCGTGTGGATCACCTCGCCGCGAAACGTCTCGCGCCCCGGAAGATCAGGAACGCGAGGGGTGCTGAGTGAACCACTTGCCATGATCAGGAACCGGCACGACAGCGATGCTCCCTCAGCGGTACGCAGGTTCCACACACCGGCGAGCTCTTCCCAGCTCGCCGACACCAGCGTGGTGTTGAACCGGATGCGGTCCCGGACTCCCAGATCGTCGGCCACTTTGTTGATGTAGGCGAGGATCTCGTCCCACGGCGCGTAGCTGCGCGTCCACGTCGGGTTTGGCGCGAACGAGAGGCTGTAGAAATGTGCCGGGACGTCGCAGGCCGCATTGGGGTAGCGGTTGTCCCGCCACACCCCACCCAGTTCTCCGGCACGCTCGAGGATGACGAAGTCGCCCCGGCCCTCCTCCAGGAGGCCGTGCGCAGCGCAGATTCCGCCAAAACCCCCGCCGACAACGACGGTCTCATGGTACTCAATCATGATTTCACTCCACCTCAGTTCTGACAAAGCGGTTGTCGTGCATGGCGGGAATCAGTTCACCCCGATCCTGTCATTCCGCTTCAACAAAGCCGCCCTGGCAACGGTTGTCACAGAGAACGAGGACGCGATCGGCCGACGCGTTATCTCGATTAGCCACGTGGCGATAAAGCTCCGGACGCCCCGAAAAGAACGGGGGAGGGCACGCTAGCAATGGATACTAACGTTTCCCCGTCGCCCGGTTCGGAACACCTCGGCGATTATCGCGGTCGCATGACGTCCTCCTCGCCTATACCCACACTCCACGCTGTCCAGGGGGCGCGTCCAAGGCTTGTTTCGCATCCCGTGATGCGTTCCAGGCATCACGGGCCGCGAGTGGGCTATCTTGCGGTGTTGTGGACACAGCCAACGCGGTACCGTCGGCCGAGTTCGAACTCCGACTGGTCCGTTACTTCACGGTGGTCGCCGAGCAGCAGCACTTCGCCCGCGCCGCGGCGCTGCTGCACATCACCCAGCCGACCCTGAGCCGCCAGATCCGGACCCTTGAGCAGCGCGTCGGAGCCCGGCTGCTCGACCGCGACCGGCAGGGCACCCGCCTGACCCCCGCCGGGGCCGCGTTCCTGCCCCACGCCAGGCAACTGCTGGCGGTCGCCGCAATGGCCGCGGCGGAGGCCCGTGCGGCCGCAGTGCCAAGTCAGCTCACCGTCGGCCATACGCGCGGGCTGATCATTACTCCGGCGGTACGGCACCTGCGCCACCACCACACCGAGGCCGAGGTGCACACACTGCACCTGGAGTTGGCGGAGGTGCGGACGGCCCTGTTCGGCCACCGTGTGGACGCTGTCGTGACGCGGCTGCCGTTCGCCACCGACGGACTGCGGGTCACCGTCCTGCACCACGAGCCCCGTGTGCTGCTCGTCGCCCGGTTCCACCGGCTGGCCGGCCGGGAATCGGTCACCCTCGACGACATCGCGACTGAGCCGGTGCCGAGGTTGCCCGCTGCCGAGTGGGACTCGTTCTGGCGTGTCGACCCCCGTCCCGATGGCACGCCGGCACCCGACGGGCCGTTGGTCAGTCACCTCGAGGACGTATTCGAGCTGATCGCGTCCGGGCAGGCGGTCGCCATCCTGCCCGCCGGGTTGCACGCCGAGGGCACCCGGCCGGACCTGACCTCGATCCCGCTGCACGGGGTCGAGCCATGTCAGGTGGTGCTCGCCACCCGCGCCGGGGATAGCGCACACCTGGTGGCCGCGTTTCGCCGGTCCGCCCAGGCCCTGCTGACCGAGGCGAGCTACTAAGAACGTGCCCGGCCGCAGCCTCGGCGACCTCGTCGTTGGCAACGTCGGCGAGCGCGCGGTCGAGCACGTTCGTGTAGGCGCGCAGGGTGTTCGGGTTTCCCTTGATGTTCGGGGAGTCGAGGAAGGCGTCGATGGCCGCGCGGACGGCCGGGCCGCCGGTCCCGCGGCGGCGGGTCTCCAGCTTGGTCACCATCGTGCCGATGTCCGAAGCCGACTGCGCGGATGACCGAACTCCTGTGCACGTCGGCCAGGAGTTGCTCCTGGTGGCTGACGTGCCTCGATTCCGGTGTAGTCCTGGCGGTGGTGGCGACACACTGAATGTCGTGGCGGGCGACGAGCAGCGTGTCCGGAACCAGAATCAGGCCTCTGGTGAGATTCGGGGAGCGGTCGTGCAGGCCGGAGTGATCCACGATGTCTGGCTGAGCGAGGCGGCAGCCCACCGGGATGCTGCCGGCGGTGGGCTGCCGGTGGTGCCGCGGCAGTTGCCGCCTGTGGTCCAGGACTTCACCGGCCGCAGCGAGCACGTGACCGCCCTGGACGCGTTACTTCCCTCTGACCGAGACGACATGGCCCGCGACACGGCGCCATCGCCGCACACCGCGGTGATCACCGCCATCGATGGCACAGCCGGGATCGGCAAGACCACTCTGGCCGTGTGGTGGGCACATCGCGTGCAGCACGAGTTCCCCGATGGCACCCTCTACGTCAACCTGCGCGGCTACGGTCCCGGCGACCCGGCAACCACGACCGAGGTGCTCGACGGGTTCCTGCGCGCCCTGGGTGTTCCGTCCGAGCGGATGCCCGTCGGGGTCGAGGCACGGGCGGGGTTGTTCCGCTCCCTGCTCGCCGAGCGCCGGGTGCTGATCGTGCTGGACAACGCCCACCACGCCGACCAAGTTCGTCCGCTCCTGCCGGGAACACCCGGCTGCCTGGCGGTGATCACCAGCCGCGACAGGCTGACCGGGTTGGTCGTCACGGACGGGGCACGTCGCCTGACCCTGGATCTGCTCACCGAGCACGAAGCCGTGCAACTGGTCACCGGCGTGCTCGGCCCGGCCCGCGCCGGCGCGGAGGGGACCGCGGTGACGGAGTTGGTGCGCTGGTGTGCGCGGTTGCCACTGGCGTTGCGTATCGCGGCGGGCCGCGCCGCCGCCTACCCGCATTCCACCGTGACCGCTGTCGTCACTGAACTGGCCGACGAACGCGTGCGGCTGGACGTGCTGAGCCGGGGCGCGGATGAGCGAGCAGCAGTGCGGGCCGTGTTTGGCTGGTCCTACCAGGGCCTGTCCGCTGAGCACGCGCGCGTGTTCCGGCGCCTGGGTCTGCATCCTGGCCCCGAGGTGAGCGTGCACGCCGCTGCCGCGGTCGCCGACGTAGATCCCACAACTGCGCGCCGGGTGCTGGAGGAGCTGGCCCAGATGCACCTGATCGAGCCGGTGGGCCAGGATCGCTACCGGTTCCATGACCTGCTGCGGGCATACGCCCTGGATCAGGCGATGCGCCAGGACGACCCCGATGACCGGGATCATGCCCAGCGGTGTTTGCTGGACTGGTACGCCCACACCGCTCGCACCTGCGACACGCTGACCTGCCCCGCTCATGAGCGGCTACCACAGCCGGTCACCGTTCCCGCCCATCCAACGTCGATCCCCGACGTCGCTCACGCAGTGGCCTGGCTGGCTCTGGAGCGGCACAACCTGCTCGCCGCTGTCCACCACGCCGCATGGCACGGACTGCACCAGCACACCCTCTACCTCGCCCAACCATTCATCCGATTCCTTTCCGGAGTGGGTAGTTGGGAGACAATCCTCG
Organism: Amycolatopsis sp. NPDC059027; assembly: GCF_042739735.1. Classification (NCBI taxonomy): domain Bacteria; kingdom Bacillati; phylum Actinomycetota; class Actinomycetes; order Pseudonocardiales; family Pseudonocardiaceae; genus Amycolatopsis; species Amycolatopsis sp. NPDC059027. Next base: position 36,101 of record NZ_JBHYIK010000004.1, read on the forward strand.
ACATTGAAAGCTGCGGGATTGCCGCCGCGCGGCACAGCGACGACGGCAGCGCCGAAGCCTGGTTTCTCATGGCGCGCGGCCAGACGCTCACGAGCTTGCGGCGCTGGGGCGACGCGCGGGACCATTACGAACAGTTGCTGGCGCGGGCCCGTGATCTCGGTGACCGCGCCCGCCTAGCCGTCGCACTCGTCAACCTCGGGTACCTGTCCATCGAACAGGAACGCTTCGAGCAGGCGCTGCCCTATCTGGGCGAGGCGCTCGCCTTGCGTCGAGAGGTCGGTACCGTTCGAGGGAAAGCGGTTGCGGAAGGCGGCCTCAGTCGCGCATATGCCGGTCTTGGCCGGTACCAGCAGGCTCTGCACCATGCCGAAAACGAGTTGGTCTTGCGTCGTCGTTGCGATGACTTTGGCGGTGAGGCCTATGCGTTGAGCAATGTCGCTCGCGCATGGCAGGGACTGGGCGAGCATCGGAAGGCGATCGCGCTGTGCCGGGAGGCGATCTCCCTAGCCCGCACATCAGGCTTCCTCGCCGGCGCGGTCGCCAAAGGGCTGGACACGCTCGCCGTGTCCCTGCACCACATCGGGGACACCACCAGCGCGATCGCCTGTTGGAACGAAGCTGCCGCTATCTTCGACGATCGTGGCTACCCGTTCGCGGCCGATCGAATTCGAGACCGCACCTGCAAAGCCACCACACGGTCATGAACCCATCGCGTGGCTGCCGCATACGGAGGTGGTCACCAGCGCGGCCAGACGGGGTGACTGACCAGGTGGCTGCGGTCAAGCTGCCGACCCGACCAACGCCGTACACACCTCCGCCGAACAGCAGAAAGCAGCCACCACGCTACCCGCGGTGCTGCGTGAAGACCCCGACAAGAGCCCTCGTCCACACTGCTCTACACGAGGCCAACTCCGTCATGTACCCGAACACCGCACGATCGAATATCACCCGTTACCGGTAAACTGGGCAAAGTTGCATCTCATCGACACGGCCGTCGTCTCCGCCCGGTTCGTAAGCACGGCACCGGATCCCGTTGCAGCGCGCCATGTCCTGGGATATAGAGGGCGCGGTAGATCGTCTCGTGGGACACGCACATCTCCAGCTCGTCAGGAAAGTCCACCACGAGACGCTGGCTGACCTGTTCCGGGCTGAGCTTGTCCCGCAATTGCTGGTGGACATGCTCATGGAGTCGGTCATTCAGCGCCAGCGTGGACTCCGGGAGCTGGAAACCCTTACCCACGAAGCTAGGCGCCGCTTCGTCGGCGACGACCCCGGCGCGCTCACTTTCGCGCTGGTGACCACGCGCGAGGTAGCCACCGCCGTTTCACCGTGGATCGCCCAGACCACCCACCAGCTGCACGGCGCGATGGGCATCACGCGCGAGGCCAAACTGCGCTGGCGGACCAAACTGCTCTGGGCCGGCTGCGACGAGGGTGTCGCGGGCCCTGACCGCGGAGCCGAAGCCGTACCGGCGGACGAACCGTCCCTGTGGTCGCTCACCGTACCGGGAACCCTTCGCGGCAGCGCCTGTCCGTAGTCCACTTCGGACTCGGGCGATGCGGCCCAGCCGCCACCGAGAAACCTCGGCTGTGAGCAGACCGGCGATCGAAGCGGGTGGGGGCCTGGCCGCGTTGGTGGGAGGCAGCAGGAGAGCGGCGAGCCGAATCCGAGCGGGTAAGCGAAGAAGGATCGTGGGGCTTCGCGGCGGCGTTGGCCGATCACCTGGAACAGCGCGGCGGGCCTCGCACATCCGTGCCCCGGAAAGGTTTGCTCACAATCCGCTGAGACTCCTTGGGCTCATGGGTGGGCGCGTTGTCCAATAGCGGCCGCCGTGGTGAACGACGCGCCGGCAGGACACCCCGGCCGCAATTCCGGCGAGCGGCAGCCTGCCGGCGAGGTGGGCCGGCGTTCCCGTTCGGCCATGGGAACGTGTTCGGCCTATGTGAACTTGTCCGCGTTCTCCTTTGCCCACTGGGCGTAGGTGCACCCGGGACGTCCGGTGAGTTCCTCCACTGTCTGGATCGGCACCTGGGGCGTGCGCATCGTCTTCTCGAAGACGTCGATCAGGAACTCGATGACGTCCTCGGGCAATCCCTGTCCGCCCCAGTACTCGCGAGCCTGGTCGGGGGTCAGCTCCTCCCATTCGAGCTCGCGGCCGATCGCCTCGCCGATCGCGTGCAACTGCTCGACCTGGGTGATCGCGGCGGGCCCCGACAGCCGGTACTTCTTGCCGTCGTGGGCCTCGTCCACCAGTGCCCTGGCAGCCACCGCGGCGATGTCCCGCAGGTCGATCGGGGTCTGCAGGGCCTGTCCGAAGGGGGCGCGGACGCGGCCGTCGGCGCGGATCTGGTCGGCCCAGTCGAGCGTGTTGTTCATGAACACGCCCGGCCGCAGGTGCGTCCAGGCGAATCCGCCTTGCTCCACGGCATATTCGGATCCGTAGTAGAACCACTCCGACGGGTCCTTTCGCGCCTCTTCGTCGGCACCTTCGCCGGAGAGCACGACGATCCGCTTCACGCCGGCCTTCTTCGCCAGTTCGGTGAACTCCTTCACCGTTTCCGGCACCGGTGCGAGGTACACGGTATCGACGCCGTCGAGCGCGTCCGGCAGGGTCTCGAGCTTGCCGAGATAGCCCTTGGCGACCTCGACGCCCGCCGGCAGGTTCGCCCTCTTCGGACTGACGGTCAGTGCGCGGACGTCCGTCGCGCCGATACTCAGCAGCTCGTCGACCACGAGCCGGCCCACATTCCCTGTGGCTCCCGTTACCAGGATCGTCACGTCCTTCTCCTTCGCGTTCGGCCTTCGATTTTATGGTACTGGATACGAGAATGTTACCGTAGCACGTACGGTAAGGTCTCGGTGGTACGACCGGCGGGCGGGACAAGTAGGTGAACAGCGGCGATGGCGACGGAGCACTGTGGCGGTGGTGACCCGGACAAGGTGCTTCCGTTGCTGTGGCGCACCAGCCGTACCGAGGACGGGCGGCCGGTGCTGGGCCGCAGACCGGGGCTCAACGTCGACGAGGTGCTGGCCGCCGCGCTCGACGTCGCCGATGTCCACGGGCTGTCCGTGCTGTCCATGAGCAAGGTCGCCAAGTCGCTCGGCGTGGGCACCATGACTCTCTACACTTACGTGCCCGGCAAGGCGGAACTGATCGACCTGATGGTCGACCGTGTCCTCCGCGAACGCGCGCTCCCGCTGGGGAACGCGCCGAAGCCGGAGGGCTGGCGCGCCCAGCTCGAGCTGTATGCCGACCGGACCAGGACGATGTTCCGCGACCACGCCTGGCTCGGGCAGGTTTCGCTGAGCCGCCCGCCGCTGGGGCCGGGTGTCATGGACGGCGACGAGTACCTGCTGTCGGCGTTGTCCGGGCTGGGGCTCACTCCGCAGGAGCGGGTCGCCGCGGCCAACGCGGTGCAGGTGGTCGTCGACGCCATCTGCCGGGTCGAGGTGACGGCCGATCAGCTGGAGCGCACCAGCGGCGAATCGAACGACGACTGGTGGGCGGAGCGAATGTCCTTCTGGAACGACTACTTCGACCCGCAGCGCTATCCGGAGATCTTCGCGAGCTGGCGGGACAACGGCTTCGAAGGGCTCGACGCGCTGGGCGCGGCGGACGTGTACCGGTTCGGCTTCCAGCGACTGCTCGACGGTATCCACGCGGTCATCATGCGCGCGAGCGGCGGGTGACCGCCGCGATTCCAGCGCGGTTCGAGCGAGGCTCAAGTTGTTGCGGAGGCGGGTTTCCAGCTCGGCCTGACAGCGTTGCCGGGGAATGCGACCGGTAAGGAGCCCGCCATGCCCCCTACGCCAACGCGGCTGTCCGGCACGACCACCGAGATCACCGAAAGGATCGCGGAATCCGTTCTGACCAGGGAAGGAATGGTCACCGGGCTCGCCGGTTTCCACGACTGGTTCACCGGATTCGCGGTACACACCTACACCCGCGCCCGGAGTGTGCCGCTCGACGAGCTGGCCGGCTGGTCGACCGCGCCGGGAACCGGCGATATCGTCCACGACACCGGCCGGTTCTTCCGGATCGAAGGCATCGAGGTGCACGTGCCGGACCGGCGCATCCGGACCTGGAACCAGCCGATCATCAATCAGCCCGAGGTCGGGGTGCTCGGGATCCTTGTCAAGGAGTTCGGTGGCGTCCTGCACTGCCTGATGCAGGCCAAGGCCGAACCGGGCAACCACAACGGCCTGCAGCTTTCGCCGACCGTGCAGGCGACGCGCAGCAACTACACCAGGGTGCACGGCGGCAGGGACGTTCCGTACCTCGCCTACTTCCGTGACACGGCGCGGCACCAGGTGATCGCCGACGTCCGCCAGTCCGAGCAGGGCTCCTGGTTCCGCCACAAGCGCAACCGCAACATGATCGTGGAGGTCACCGAGGACGTCCCGCTGCTGGACGGATTCTGCTGGCTGACGCTCGGCCAGGTGCACCAGCTGCTCGCCGTGGACGATCTGATCAACATGGACACCAGGACGGTACTGTCCTGCTTCCCGTTCGCCGGCGACGGCACGCCGGCGCTTCCCGGTGCCGGGGACGACGGGTTCCGCGGCGCGCTGGCGCGCTCGTGCGGTGCCGGGGGCGGAAGCCTGAACAGCATGGAGAACATCCTGAGCTGGATCACCGAATCACGTTCCAGCACGGATGTCCGCACCACGACGGTGCCGCTGGCCCGGCTGCCGCACTGGCAGCGCGCGGCCGGGGTCGTCTCGCACGTCGATGGCCTGTTCTTCGACGTGATCGGGGTGGAAGTCGAGGCGTCGGGCCGGGAGGTGGGTGGCTGGATGCAGCCGATGATCCGGCCGAAGGGTGCCGGGCTCGTGGCGTTCCTCGTCAAGCGCGTCGACGGGGTCCTGCACGTCCTGGTACACGCCAGGGTGGAGCCCGGCTACGTCGACGTCATCGAACTCGCGCCGACCGTGCAGTGCACGCCCGACAACATCGAGCACCTGCCGCCGGACGCGCTCCCGAGGTTCCTCGACGCGGTGCTGACCGCCGACCGCTCACGGATCAGGTTCGACACGACGCTGTCCGAAGAGGGCGGCCGGTTCTTCGACGCCAGGACCCGATACGTCGTGGTCGAAGTGGACGACGACCCCGCGTTCGACCATCCCGACTTCCGCTGGGCGACGCTGCGGCAGCTGGTGGATCTCCTGCGGCACAGCCACTATCTCAACGTGCAGGCACGCAGTCTCGTGGCGTGCCTGCACAGCCTTTCGGCGTGAGCCGCGCTCAGTCCTCGTCGACGAGCGCGACGGCCCGCGTCCAGCCCGCCCCGGCTCCCGCGATCTTCACCGGGAAACACGAGACCTGGAACCCGAAGGGCGACGGGAGCGCGCCGAGGTTGGCGAGCCGCTCGATCTGGCAGTATTCGCGGTCCCGTCCCGTGAAGTGCGCGGGCCACAGCACCGAGGTGTCGCCGGTCTCGCGGTAGCGCCGGATGATGTCCCCGAACGGGGCGTCCAGGCTGAACGCGTCGGTGCCGATGACGCGGACTCCCAGATCGAGGAGCAGGTTCACGGCAGGACCGTCGAGCCCGGCGAAGTCACCGAAGTACCGCGCCGTCCCGGCCAGCCGGTCGGCGCCGGTGTGCAGCAGCACGATGTCCAGTGGTGAAGGGACATACCCGATCCTGTCGAATTCCCGCTTCAGCCCGTCGGCGCCGACGACGCCCGTCGGCGCGCCGGTGAGGTCGAGCACCACGCCGGGGCGGTGGAACCACTCCAGCGGGACCTCGTCGATGGTGCGCGGAGTTCCCGTCCCGTACGTCGTCCGGGAACCGTAGTGCGCGGGCGCGTCGACATGGGTGCCGGTGTGGGTGGTGAGGGAGATCCGGTCCAGTGAAAGGAATTCCCCGCCCGGCAGCGCGTCGGGATCGAACGTCAGCCCGAAGTGCTCGCGCATCTCCTCGCTCATGTGCACCGCGCCTTCCCTCGGCGAAAGCACCTCGTGCACCACGGGATCGGGCTCGTAGCCGCTGGCGTCCACGGGCGAAGAAAGGTCGATGATCCGCATGGCCGGTCTCCTTTTCTTTGTGGGCGCCACTTTTCCGGCAGATGCTCGAAATATGTCGGAGCATGGCTATACCGTTCTCCTGCCCGATCTCGAAACCGCGATGACAGGGTGAGGCCAGGGCGGGAGTCGGCCCGCGTGGTGGACGAAAGGTGGAATGCCGTGTCAGTACCGGCCGGTCAGCGAGCGTTCGAAAAGGTCTACGCCGAGGTACAGCAGTTCTACTCGCGGCACATCCAGCTCATGGACGAGGGGCCCGCCGAGGAAGCGGTGCGGACATTCACCGCCGACGCGTCGCTGCTTTCCCCGCCGAAGATCGCCGAGCCGGTGACAGGCCACGCGAATCTCCTTGCCGGACTGCGAAACGCGCTCGCCGCGTGGGCCGAAGCGGGCGAAACCTACCGGCGTTGCTACACGATGGTCTCCGTGGTTCCCCAGCCGGACGGCCGGCTGCACGTCCGGTCCTACGTCCAGGTCATCGCCACGGCTCCGGGCGCGGCACCGAGATTGCACGCGATGTGCGTATGCGAGGACGTGCTGGTGTGGGAGGACGGTGAACTGAAGGTGTACCAGCGTGTCGTCACCCGCGACGACGTGCGCTGAGGAGGTACAGCGGTGCTGAGCCGAGATTCTAGTGCCGCCGCCTACCTTCGCGGGGTGACCGATTCCCAGATTCGCTCCCCGAGGTCCGTGATCATCACCGGCGGTGGCACCGGTATCGGCCGGGCCACGGCCCGTGCCTTCGCCGACCGCGGCGACCAGGTCCTCGTGGTGGGCCGCACCCCGGCCAGTCTCGCCGAAACCGCCGAGGGGAGGGAAAACATCCGGCCGCTCGTCGCCGACATCACCGGCGCCGAGGCGCCCGAACTGGTCGTGTCGACCGCGCTGCGCGAGCTGGGCCGGATCGACGTGCTGGTCAACAACGCCGCGATCGCCGTGCCCGCCGCCATGGGGGAGATCGACCCCGGGCGCGCGGACGAACAGCTCGCGGTGAACCTCCGCGCGCCACTACTGCTGACTCAGCGTGCGGTGGACGCGCTGGCCGAAACACAGGGCACGGTGGTGAATCTCAGCACGGCCGGTTCGCTCGGCCGCCGTGCCTGGCCGGGGATGTCGCTTTACGGTGCGAGCAAGGTCGCGATCGACTTCCTCACCCGTACCTGGGCCGCGGAGCTGGCGCCGAGGGGAATCCGGGTCGTCGCGCTCGCGCCCGGCGTTGTCGATACCGGCATGGGCGAAAGGATGGGTTCCACCCCGGCCGAGTACCGCCGGTTCCTGGCGGAGATGAGCGAGTACGCGCCGCTGGGCAGGGTCGCGTCGCCGGAGGAGATCGCGTGGTGGGTCCTTCAGCTGACCCGGCGGGAAGCGGGCTTCATGACCGGCGCCGTGCTCGCCGTCGACGGCGGGGCGAGCACCGTCTGAGGTTCGGGTGCCGTGCGGATATCCGCACGGCGAAACCCGGCGCGTCTTTGCCGCCGCAGAAAAAGCGCATATGCGTATAGGGTTCGGTCTCGTCTACTATCACCGTTCGACTCAGGAATTCGAATCGGATATCGATTCGAATCCGTCGCAACGGAGGGATGTCGCGGTGCCGCTGGTGCTCACAAAACGTGATCTGGACGAGATGTTCGCGGATCCGGCCTTGGTGGAGGAAGCGTTCTGGGTCCTGCAGAAGATCGTCCTGGACACCGGTGCCACGTCCGCCGCCGCGACGTTGACCCTCGCGGTGAGGAGCGGAACGTTCACCGTCGAACTGCGGGACGTCGTCGGCGGCGAGCACGACGTCACGCTGCGCGTGCGCCCGGCGGGCGGGGCGCGGGCGACGGACGCGGCCGAAATGCTGGTGAACAACGACGGAGCCCCCATCGGGTTCGCGTCGGGTGACGCGCTCGACGCCTGGCGGGCAGCCGTTCCGGTCGGGCTCGCGGCGCGGTATCTGGCGCCCGCCGGTGCCCGATCTCTTGGCCTGTACGGCGTCGGTGCGCACGCGCGGGTCTGGCTGTGGGTGCTGACCGTGGCGTTACCCTCGCTTTCGATCGTCCGCATCTACGGCGCCGACCGTTCGGCCGCGCGGGAAATCGCCGCCGGATGCCGGGAAAGTCTTGTGGTCACCGTGGAGGAAGAGCCGTGGCCGGTCACCACTTCGGACGTGGTCGCGGTGTTCGACGAGGTGCGGTCGTTCGAATCCCGCTGGGTGGCCGACGAAACACTGTTGTTCTGTCCCGAGGGCGTGCCCACGGGACTCGACTGTGTCCGTGTCGTCGCCGCGTCCGGCGCGGAACCGGGGCCGCCCGCCGTCGCGCTGGCGGACATCCTCCGCGGCGAGGCTGTCGCCCGCTGCCACGGCGTGGAACTCGTCGTCTACCAGACCGGCGACGTTCCGCTCTGGGACAGCGCCTTTTATTCCTGGGTGGTGCGCCGGGCGCGTCAGCTCGATCGGGGAAAGCTGGTCGCATTCGGTTGATCCGTGCTCGGCGCGCACCGTGTTCAGTTGTTCCTTGAGTTGCCTTTGAGTGCGTTCGAGCACGTTTGAGGGCAGCGGCCGCGATGACGCAATCCCCAAATGGAAAAGGAGTATCAACCGATGTCAGTGCACGAGTTCGGCACGGTGGAAGGCAGCGCTCCGATCACGTTTATCAACACTTTTACCGTGCACTGCCCTGGTGAGGAATTCGAAAAGGTCTTCGCCGAGGTCTCCGCGTTCATGGCGCGGCAGCCCGGCTTCATCCAGTACACGCTCTCGCGGCACGTCGACGAGGACAAGCAGGACCGCTACGTCAACGTCGCGCTGTGGAAGGACGTGGAGTCCTGGGAGAAGGCGGTCGCCCAGCCCGAATTCGTGCCGCACGCCAAGGAGATCCGCGCCAGGTCGACCAACGTCGGCCACCTGTACCGCGCCCAGCAGGCGTTCCCCGGTTAGTCGGTCTCCTTCCACTATTCCAGCGAGGTCACGGATGAATCGTCAGGTGGTGCTGACCGGAATCGGAGTGGTGGCACCCGGGGGGCTCGGGACGAAACCGTTCTGGGAGCTGCTGTCCACGGGGCGCACGGCGACCAGGAGGATCAGTTTCTTCGACCCTTCGCCGTTCCGCTCGCAGGTCGCGGCGGAGTGCGACTTCGACCCGGCGGCCGAAGGACTCACCCCGCAGGAGATCCGGCGCATGGACCGGGCCGCGCAACTCGCCGTGGTGAGCGCGAGGGAAAGCCTCGCCGACAGCGGGCTGGACTTCGACGCGCTCGACCCGGCGCGCGTCGGCGTCGTGCTCGGCAGCGCGGTGGGCTGCACGACGGGCCTCGAAGCGGAGTACCGTGTCGTCAGCGACGGTGGTCGCGAATGGCTGGTCGATCCCGCCTACGCCGTACCGCAGCTTTTCGGCTATCTCGTGCCGAGTTCGATCGCCGCCGAGGTCGCCAGGGACGTCGGCGCGCAGGGTCCGGTGTCGCTCGTTTCGACGGGGTGCACCTCGGGTCTCGACTCGGTCGGCAGCGCGGCGGAGCTCATCCGCGACGGGACGGCGGACGTGATGGTGACGGGCGCGACCGACGCGCCCATCTCCCCGATCACCGTGGCGTGCTTCGACGCGATCAAGGCGACCACGCCGCTCAACGACGATCCGGAACACGCGTCCCGGCCGTTCGACCGCCGCCGCAACGGGTTCGTGCTCGCCGAGGGGTCCGCCGTCTTCGTGCTGGAGGAACTCGGCCACGCCCGGCGGCGCGGCGCGCGCGTCTACGCGGAGATCGCCGGTTTCGCCACCCGTAGCAACGCCTTCCACATGACCGGGCTCCGGGCCGACGGGAAAGAGATGGCCGAGGCGATCCGGGCGGCGCTGGCGCAGGCGGCGACGCCGGCGGGGGAGATCGACTACATCAACGCGCACGGTTCCGGCACGGTCCAGAACGACCGGCACGAAACGGCCGCGTTCAAACGCAGCCTCGGCGAGCACGCCTACCGGACGCCGGTCAGCTCGGTCAAATCGATGATCGGCCATTCACTCGGAGCGATCGGTTCGCTGGAACTCGCCGCGTGCGTGCTCGCGATGGAACACGGTCTCGTCCCGCCGACCGCCAACCTGCACGAGCCCGACCCGGAATGCGATCTGGACTACGTCCCGTTGACCGCGCGCGAGCACAGGGTGCGGACCGTGCTGAGCGTCGGCAGCGGGTTCGGGGGCTTCCAGAGCGCGATGCTGCTGCGGTCACCGGAGAGGATCGCCGCGTGAACGCGGCTGAGGAGCGAATCATGGATAGCAGGCGCCGCGAGGGATGGGGCGTTGTCGCGCGCATCGAGGCGCTCGCATGACGTCGGCCACGGTGATCACGGGTATGGGTGTCGTCGCGCCCACCGGTCTCGACGCCCGTTCCCACTGGGCGAACACGCTGCGCGGCATCGCCGCGATCGGCCGGATCACCCGCTTCGACCCGGAACGGTACCCGAGCAGGCTTGCCGGGCAGATCTCGGGCTTCGAGCCGAGGGAGCACCTGCCCAGCAGGTTGCTCCCGCAGACCGACCACGTGACCAGGCTGTCGCTCGTGGCCGCGGGGTCGGCGCTGGCCGACGCCGGCCTGGTGCCGGCGTCGATGCCGGAGTACGGCGTCGGGGTGGTGACCGCGAGTTCGGCGGGCGGGTTCGAATTCGGGCACAACGAGCTGCACAAGCTGTGGAGCAGGGGCCCGGAGCACGTGAGCGCCTACCAGTCGTTTGCGTGGTTCTACGCGGTGAACTCGGGCCAGATCTCGATCCGGCACGGGCTGCGCGGGCCGAGCGGGGTACTGGTGACCGAGCAGGCCGGCGGTCTCGACGCGCTCGCGCAGGCCAGGCGGCAGGTGCGCCGAGGCGTGCCGGCGATGATCGCAGGCGGAGTCGACGGTTCACCGTGCCCGTGGGGCTGGGTGGCACAGCTGGCCGGCGGCCGGATCAGCACGGCCGAAGAGCCCGCGCGTGCCTATCTTCCCTTCGATGTCAACGCGTCGGGGCACGTGCCGGGCGACGGCGGTGCGTTGTTCGTGCTGGAGTCGGAGGAGTCGGCCCGCGCCCGCGGCGTGACCTCGTGGTACGGCGTGCTCGCGGGCCACGCCGCCACTTTCGACCCGGCGCCGGGTTCGGGGCGCCCACCGAACCTGCGCCGAGCGATCGAACTCGCGCTCGCCGACGCCGAGATCGGGCCGGGGGATGTCGACGTCGTGTTCGCCGACGCCGCCGGAACGCCGAAACTGGACCGGATCGAGGCCGACGCGCTGCGTGCCGTGTTCGGCCCCCGTGGGGTCCCCGTCACCGCGCCGAAGACGATGACCGGCAGGCTGAGCGCGGGGGGCGCGGCGCTGGATCTGGCGACGGCGTTGCTGACGCTGCGGCGCGGGATGATTCCGCCGACCGTGAACGTCGCGGAAATAGTGCCGGAATTCGAACTCGACCTGGTGACAAGGCCACGCCGGGTCCATGCCACGACCGCGCTGGTGCTGGCGCGCGGTCACGGCGGGTTCAACGCCGCGATGGTCGTGACGGGGAAGCGCGAGCGGGCCGACAGTAGGAGAGGTGGGAGAAGTGCGCCAATTGACGCTGGACGATCTGACCACGGTTCTGTACGAGTGTGCGGGTGAGGCCGACATGCCGCTGGGCGGCGACATCCTGGATACCGATTTCGCCGACCTGGGCTACGATTCGGTTTCCCTGTTGGAGGCCGCGGGCCGCCTCCAAACCCGGTTCGGCGTGACACTCGCCGATGACGCCCTCGTCCAGGCGACGACCCCGAGGGCACTTCTGGGTCTGGTGAACAACGCGGTCGGAGACGGTTTTTGATCGTGCGTTGAGTTCGTGAACAAAACACGGCTGTGAAGGGCCTTCGGGACAGATTC